>JBDSMK010000127.1:0-4886 GCA_039915905.1 Ilumatobacteraceae bacterium | reverse complement strand
GCTCTCCGGGTCGGAGAACTCGTCGTCGGCGGCAAACGTGCGCGGCGAGAAGCTGTCGGTGTCGGGCAACACCAACGGCAACTGATCCTCAGGGATGGCGTGTGGTTGGTTGTTTTCGTCGTAGACGATCGGGAACGGCTCACCCCAGTAGCGCTGACGACTGAACAACCAGTCGCGCAGTTTGTAGGTGGTTGTCGCCTCCCCTTGGTCGGTGTCGATCAACCATTCGATGGCCAACTGCTTGGCGTGAACGACATTGGTCACATCGTCGAGCTCCAAGCCGTTGTGCTTGCAGTTCACATAAGGCGCATCATGAGTGAAAGCTTCCGGCCACACCGAGGTGTCGAGCTGTGCGACGGTGGTCTGCGGTTCGACGGACCGCTCCTTGAACCACTGCTCGGGTGGCATCTGGATGGCCGGGACCGCAAGACCGAACTTGCGGGCGAACTCGAAGTCGCGCTGGTCCCCGCACGGCACTGCCATGATCGCTCCCGTGCCGTAGCCCATCAACACGTAGTCGGCGACCCATACAGGTATCTCTTCGCCGGTAGCCGGGTTGGTGGCGTTGCTGCCGGTGAACACTCCTGTCTTGGCGCGGCCCTCGCTCTGGCGATCGATGTCGGTCTTGCCGGCGGCTTCGGTGCAGTAGGCGCGGACAGCGTCGTGGTTGGCGGGTGCTGTCAACTGCTCCACCAGCGGATGCTCGGGAGCGAGCACCAGAAACGTGGCGCCGAACAACGTGTCGGGGCGGGTGGTGAAAACCGAGACCGACCCTGCGGCGGTGGCGAACCGCACTGTTGCACCGGTGCTGCGGCCGATCCAGTTGCGCTGCATCGACTTGATCGCCTCGCTCCAGTCGAGAAGGTCAAGGTCGTCGAGCAACCGGTCGGCATAGTCAGTGATGCGCATCTTCCACTGGCGCATGTTGCGCTTGAACACAGGAAAGTTGCCTCGGTCACTGCGGCCATCGGAGGTGACCTCCTCGTTGGCCACCACGGTGCCAAGGCCGGGGCACCAGTTCACCGGTGCGTCGCTGATGTAGGCCAAACGATGACTGTCGATGATTCGGCTGCGTTCTATGTCGGTCAATGCGGTCCACTCCAGGCCCCCGTCGACACGGCGTGCACCGCTGGCGAACTCCTCGGCGAGCTCGGTGATCGGCCGGGCCTTGCCCTGGCCAGCGTCATACCAGGAGTTGAAGACCTGCAGAAAGATCCACTGCGTCCATCGGTAATAGCTCGGATCGGCAGTGGACACGCTGCGGCGTTGATCGTGGCTCAGCCCGAGACGGCGCAACTGGCGCCTGTATGTGGCGATGTTCCGCTCGGTCGTGATTGCCGGGTGCTGGCCGGTCTGCACCGCGTACTGCTCGGCAGGCAGACCGAATGCGTCGAAGCCCATCGTGTACATCACGTTGTGGCCGGTCATCCGCTTGAACCTGGAGTACACATCGGTGCCGATGAAGCCCAGCGGGTGACCGACGTGCAGCCCGGCCCCACTTGGGTACGGGAACATGTCCAGCACGTACAGCTTTGGGCGCCCGGCGAGGGCCGCCGGGTCGGCCAGCGAACCGGCCGGGTTGGGCGTGTTGAAGGTGCCGTTGTCCTCCCACCACTGCTGCCAGTGCAGTTCGATGCGCTGAGCGGCCTCGCCGGTGTAGCGCGCTGCGGGTTCGCCGGGGTTGGAGCCCGGTGCGGTGGTGTCGTTCGTCGGGGCAGTCATGCGCAGAAGATCCTACGAGCACTGCTCCGCCAGTACGGTTGGAGCCCGTGTCACCATCTCCTCGGGCGCGGCCCGGCATCGTCGAGCGTCTCATCTCCGCCGCCGACGGCCCCAACGGCATCCGCTTCGTTGGTCAGTCGGTGGTCCCGGACACCGGCGATCCGTTCGTCTCCTGGAACCAGGTGCATCACGAGGCGCGCGCAGTGGGGGCCGCGTTGCAGGCCCGCGGGTTGGTCCCCGGCGATCACGTTGCGATCCTCGGGCCCACATCGCGATCGCTGATCACGATCATCCAAGGGTGTTGGTTGGCGGGTCTTGCGAGCATGGTGCTGCCGTTGCCGATGCGCATGGGGTCGTTGGACGCCTTCGTCGACAGCACTCGTGGTCGGATTCGCCAAGGCGACGCCAAGCTGATCCTCATCGACGAGATGCTCGCCGCGTTCTACGAGACCGTCCCTGGTGACCCGCCGATCCTGTCGATGGCTGCTGTGCTCGCCGGATCTGAGGGAGCCCGCCGAGCCGAGCGGTTGGAGATCCCTGAATACGACCCCGAGCGGTTGGTGATCCTGCAGTACACCAGTGGATCCACCAGTGAACCCAAGGGCGTGATGATCCCCGACCGAGTTCTGGCGGCGAACATCGACGCTTCGTGTGCGGCTGCCGAATTGGACGAGAACGAGGTGATGGTGTCCTGGCTGCCGCTGTACCACGACATGGGGCTGGTCGGCTTCCTCACAATCCCGATGACGGCCGGTGCACAACTGATACAAGCGGCGCCGCAGGACTTCCTGGCCAAACCCGGCAACTGGATGCAGTGGGTCAGTGACAACCACGGCACGGCCACCGCCGGGCCGAACTTCGCCTGGGTGCTGGCGACCCGTGCACTCGGGCGGGTTGGCCAGAAGTTGGATTTGTCGCGGCTGACGTTGGCGCTCAGCGGCGCCGAACCTGTGGACCCCGACGCGGTGGAGGCGTTCATCGCCGCTGCCATCCCGCACGGGTTCACGGCCGGCGGCGTGTTCCCGGCCTTCGGCATGGCGGAGGTGGCCATCGGCGGTGCGTTCCCGAAGCGTCGGCGGGGGATGGTGGTCGACTGCGTGGACCGCCTAGTGCTGGAACGTGACCGCGTTGCCAAGCCCGTTGCAGATCACGACGAACACGACGACGTCAACATGCGTCGCTTGCCGTTGCTTGGTACGGCGGTGCCAGGTCTGGAGATGAAGGTCGTCGATCCAGACACCTACGAGTCGCTCGCCGAGCGCCACGTCGGTGAGCTGCTGCTGCGCGGCACCTCGGTGACCCCCGGCTACTACAAGCGTCCAGACGCCACTGCCATGTTGTTCCACGAGGGCTGGTTGTGCACCGGTGATCTGGCCTACCTCGTCGATGGCGAACTCGTGATGTGCGGGCGGATCAAGGACATGATCATCGTCGGCGGCCGCAACGTGTACCCGGAGGACATCGAACGCGCCGTCGGCGTGCTCCCCGGAGTGCGTGCCGGCAACGTGATCGCCCTTGGCGTGGAGGGATACAAGGGCAAGGAGACCGTTGTCGTCGTCGCCGAGGTTCGTGCCCACGAGGAAGGCTTCGATCCCGTGGCGGCGCGCGAAGCGATCCACCATCACACGCTGGCGGTATGCGGCCTACCGCCGCGCGACGTGATGCTGGTGCGTCCCGGCACCTTGCCAAAAACCTCATCGGGCAAGCTTCAGCGTGCCAGGTGCCGCGAGTTGTACCTCGCCGAGGCGCTCGAGCTCGCCTGAGCCTGGCAAGTCGCCCCGGTTCGCCCCCCGCCGGCCCCCGCTGCCCCCCGCCCGGGTGGCCCCGCGGCCCGGTTCGGACCCCTCGCCCGCCTGTGATCGGTCTGCGCAGCAGGCGGTCTCACCGCTCACCACGGGTGTCGCTGGAGTGGCCCGGTGATCGCTGTGCGCAGTAGGCGGTCTCACCGCTCACCGCTCACCGGGCCGGGATGGCGGCCGGGCTGGGAGCGGGCGGCCGGGCCGGCCGGCCCGCTGCGGCTGAGTTGGACCGATTACTGCGGTGCCGAATTGGTGGCGGATTCCACGGCTGCCAACAGTGCAGCGCCGTACTGCTCCAACTTGCTGGGGCCGATGCCGCGGATCCGAGCGAGCTCGGCCAACGACGCCGGTCGGGCTTCGGCGATCGCTGCCAGCGTCGCATCGGCCACCACCGTGTAGGCGGGTTTGCCTGCGGCGAGGTGTCGGCGCACTGCGCGGAGCTCCTCGAACAGCGCGGCGTCGTCGCCCTGCAACTGCTGGCCGGGTCGCGTCGGTGGCGCCGCCGATCTCGCTGCGCGGCCAGAGGCGGAGGATCCGGCACCGGATGACGTGCGGTCACCACCACGGCTGAACATCGGACCGCGGACGCCTTGATCGTCGTCGGCGGCAATGGTCGCGGATGGCTCGGTGGTGAGCTCGGCGATGAACGGCGACGGGCGTTCGGCTACCACGATCGTGGCGTGCTCGGCGGCACGTGTGATGGCCACATGGAAGAGCCGTCGTTCTTCCTCGATGTCGTCGGCGAGGCGATGGGGGAACTGGTCGATGTCGGCGTGATGAACGACCACCATCGGCCACTCCTGGCCTTTGACGCGGTGCACGGTGGCCAATGTGACTCCGTCGGGCTGCCACGGGGTGCGCAGCGCGCCACGTAGCCACGACTCGAACAGCTTCGCGTCTGGTTGCATCCGGCCCAGTTGGGCGAGTGCGGTGAGATCGTCGTTCTGCGAGGCACGATTCATCCCGTGGCGATGCACATCGAGGGTGGCCACGGTGGACTCCAACCCCATCGTGTCTCTCAGGGTGGCCAGCACGAGCCCGGTCGTGCCACCACGGCCGATGATCGTCTGCAGCCGGGCGATGTCATCGGCAAAGGCGTCGACTCGTTCCGACTCGCGCTCGGTGGTCAGCCGCTTGGCCAATCGGTGCAGCCCTTCCAGTGACGACTGCTCGCCGACCCATTTCGCCACGTTCGGGTGCAGCGGCCTGGCCGGACGGCGCAGCGCCTCGGCGAGGTCGGTGGGTGATAGCGGTCCGCCGCCGGCACCGGCCAAGCGCAACCAGGCGAGGCCGGCACGCACCGACGTGCGCTCGAGGAACTCCACACCGACCCCACCGGCTACTGGCACACCGCCGGCGACGAGT
>JBDSMK010000100.1:0-3100 GCA_039915905.1 Ilumatobacteraceae bacterium | reverse complement strand
TTTCGGTGCCGGTCGTTCCGGCGGTGTTGCCTTGGCTGGCGGCGGCGCTCGCGACGGTGGTGGCCGAAGCCGCGCCGGCCGGCTCGGTGGCCACCGTAGTGGCGGTGTCGGCTGCCACCTTGAAGGCGAAGGTGCCGTTGCCGCCGGGTGATCCGTTCGTTTGACTTACCCGCCAGGTGACGTTGCAGGTGCCCTTCGGTAGCGCTGCGGTGATTGGCACGGTGAGAGTCAGCGAATCCGCGCCGACTTGCGCGGTTCCAACGCTGGCGGCCGTACCGCCGCAGGCGACGACGACGACGTTGTCGTTGCCTAGCGGGGCAGCGAAGGTGAGCACCATCGAGCTCGGCGAAGTGGCCACGGTGGAGTCGGCGGCGGGGTTCGAACCGGTGAGGGTGTTGTCGGCTGCCGCTGCCGACGAGGTCCACAACGACCCGATGATCGCCATTGCGAGCATCGCTAACAGTACGACCGGTAGCGGTCGCAGAGGGCGGCTAGGCCACGCGGAGGGCCGCCGGTTTTGGAGGGTGTCGATCGATTCCATGGTCGGTCGGCGCAACGCTAGCCCTGAGTAGGCTCGCACCGATGGCCACCCAGTCGCTGTACCGCCGGTATCGACCTCGTCGGTTCAGCGAGGTGAAGGGCCAAGAGCACGTTGTTCGCGCCCTGCGCAACGCAGTGATCAACCATCGCGAGGGCCAGGCGTACCTGTTCTCGGGGCCACGCGGCACTGGCAAGACCACATCCGCGCGGATCCTCGCCAAGGTCCTCAACTGTGCCAATCCGGTAGACGGCGAACCGTGTTGCGAGTGCGAATCGTGCATTGCGGTGGAGCGTGGTACGAGCTTCGACGTGCACGAGCTCGATGCCGCCAGCAACAACGGTGTCGACGCGATGCGCGATCTGATCGAAAAGTCTTCGCTGGGCACCCCCGGCCGTCATCGTGTGTACATCCTCGACGAGGTGCACATGCTTTCCAAGGGGGCAGAGGCGGCGCTGCTGAAGACGTTGGAGGAGCCCCCGCCACATGTCGTTTTCGTGCTGGCTACCACCGATCCGCAAAAGGTCAGCGAGACCATCCGCAGCCGCACCCAGCACCTCCAGTTCCATCTGCTGCCGATGGATGTGCTGGAAGAGCACATCCGCTGGCTGGCGGGAGATGCCGGCATTGAACTCGACGATGCGGCGCTGCAGTCGGTTCTGCGCCAGGGCGGCGGCTCGGCCCGCGACACGGTGTCGGCTTTGGAGCTGGTTGCCGCTAGCGGCGGCGAGGCGATCGAGACGATTCCGTTGGACGAATTCATCGAGGCGTTCATAAACCACGACCCCGGTCGGGCACTGGTGGTGGTGGCTGCAGCGGTTCAGCGCGGCAGCGAGCCGCGGATCATCACGGAGGACATCGTCGCTCACCTGCGCGACTGCTTCTTGCTCCTGATGGCACCGGACCTGGTGCAGTTGCCGATGGGCCGTCAGGAAGAGGTTCGTGAATTGGCCGGCCGTCTTGGTGCGGCAGCCATCGTGCGGGCGATGGAACGTCTGGGTGAGAACCTGGTGGAGATGCGCCACGCGCCCGATCCGCGGCTGCTGTTGGAGGTGGCGCTGGTTCAGTTGACTCACCCTCCCGCCCACACCGACACGACAGCGATCTTGGCGCGGCTGGAGCGCCTGGAGCACGCTGTGGCTACTGGTGCGGCGGCGCCTGGTGCCGACACCGGTGCGATCGGGGGCGCGCCAGGTGGCACTGCCGAACGAGCCACGCTCGGCGGCAAGATCCGCCGCAAGGCACCGGAGAAACCCACTTCACCGAGCCCAGATGAATCAAGCCCGGATGGATCAAGTCCGGATGAATCAAGCCCGAATGGTTCGAGTCCGGATGGGCCCATCACGGCAGCGCGGGGTCCGGACGGAATAGCCGAAGCCGGATCGAATGCGGAAGGACCGGCCACCGATGGACCGGCCACCGATGGACCGGCCACCGATCGACCGGCCACCGATGGACCGGCCACTGATGGGTCCGGCCCCGTCGCTGACGCCACGGCGTCAGGCGAATCCACCAAGGCGAGCCCTGCGGGGGCGGTGGCCAGTGCGATCGAACTATGGGGTGCCCAGGTGCTGCCAGCGTTGCGTGGCCTGGCCCGGCCGATGTACTCGGCCATCAGGGTGGTCGGTGAGCGCGACGGCAAGCTGGTGCTAGCTGCGCCGAACGAAGCGCATCGGGCACGCTCAATCGCTCACTTGAACGAGGTTGAGGCGGCGATTGCGAAGGTGGTCGGCACTGAGGTGGAGGTGATCCTGCTGGTCGAGGGCGCGTCCGACGCGGCCAGCGCTGGACTTGTCGGCAGCACGACCGATGTCGCGTCCGGCGGTCGTGCGTCCGGGGGTTCTGGCAACGTTGTGGCGTTGAAGCCAGCCTCCGGAATGGGCCGCGACAGTCACCGGGCATCGTCTGGCTTCGATTCGGCCAGTCTCGGTCCGGCCAGTCTCGATTCGGCCGGTCTCGATTCGGCCGGTCTCGATCAGGATGAGTTCGACGAGATGGCCGGCATCGATGTGAACGAACTCGCCGATGTGCCGCCGGAGGACGTGCTCGGCCCGGTCGATCGGCTGCTGCAGGCTTTCCCCGGCTCGCAACAGCTCGACGAGCGCCGCTGATGGCCGCGGTCTACACCAAACCCGTGCAAACGTTGATCGACGAGTTCGGTCGGCTGCCGGGGATCGGCCCGAAATCGGCGCAGCGGATCGCCTTCCATTTGCTCAAGCTGCCCGCCGACGACGTTGCCCGGCTGGCACTGGCGATCACCGATGCGAAGGAGAAGGTGCGGTTCTGCTCGCGGTGCTGGAACGTGGCCGACGCGGAGCTGTGTCCGATATGTGCCGACGATCGCCGCGATCCAACGGTGCTGTGCGTGGTCGAGGAGTCGCGCGACATCGTCGCGATGGAGCGTACTGGCGAGTTCAACGGCCGCTACCACGTGCTTCTCGGGGCGATGAGCCCTCTCGACGGCGTCGGGCCCGAGCAGTTGAAGATCAAGGAGCTGTTTGCCCGGCTTCAGCCGGAAGGCGTCACTGAGGTGATCTTGTGCACCAACCCGAACACCGAGGG
>JBDSMK010000099.1:0-5717 GCA_039915905.1 Ilumatobacteraceae bacterium | reverse complement strand
TGACGCCCTCCTGCATCCGCTTGGAGGTCGGCGAGTTGTTCTCCACCACCATCCCTTCGCTGACCGTGGCCATGCATGTCACGGTCACCTGCAGTCCACGCCCGGAATCCACCTCGCACAGGCACATCCTGCACATTCCGACCGAATTCATCCGGTGGTGGTAGCAGAACCTCGGAATGTAAATGCCGTTGTCCTCGGCGGCCTTGATGATCAGGTCGCCCTTGTGGGCGACGACCGCCTGGCCGTCGATGGTCAGGTGCACGTCGTTGGGGTTCACCACCACGGCCGGCTCCGCGGCCGGTGTCTCGGCCGCCACGGTCTTGTTCGAAGAATCGCTCATTGCCCGCCTCCTGCAGCAGCTCCGGCAGTGTTGATGCCAGTCACCGGGATCAGCTTGCGTTCGACCAGCTTGGCCTCGAACTCATCGGGGAACAGCGTCAGAGCGGAGTGCACGGGGACGTAGGCCGACGGTCCGACGAAGCAGATCGTGGTCATCTTGTACGGCCACGGCGAAGCGGCGAGTCCGAGTCGGGTGCTGGCCGCATGCGGGAAGTGACCGGGGCAGATGGATTCGCCGACCTCCAGCAACAGACCGAAGTCGGCGCGGGTGCCGTGACCGTCGACGATGCGCTGCAAGATCCGCGACAACCAGGTTCCGCCCTCGCGACACGGGGTGCACTTTCCGCACGATTCGTGTGCATAGAAGCTGCACAAAGTGAGAGCCGCTGCCGGGATGTCGGTGGTCTCGTCCATCACGATGATCGCGCCGGAACCGAGCATCGAGCCTGCCGCACCCACCGGCTTCGCCTCGAACGGCAAGTCGAGTTGCTCAGGTAGGAACCACGGCGCCGAACCACCGCCGGGTACGAACGCCTTCAGCTCGTGGCCTTCGCGAATTCCGCCGCTGAAGTCTTCCCCGTAGATCAGATCGCGGAAGGTGGTCGACCCGTTGATGATCTCGAACACGCCCGGACGGCGGACGTGCCCAGACACCGCGACCATCCGGGTGCCCGGCGATGTGGCGGTTCCGACAGCGGTGTACGCCTCCACCCCGTGGGTCATCAGCCACGGCAAGTTGGACATCGTCTCGACGTTGTTGACGATCGTCGGCATGCGGTACAAGCCGACGGCGGCGGGGAAGAACGGCGGCTTCGGCCGCGGCTCGCCACGGTTGCCCTCGAGGCTCTCGATCAACGCCGTCTCCTCACCGACCACGTATGCACCGGCGCCCCAGTGCAAGACGACATCGAGGGAGAAGTCGGTGCCGAGGATGTTCTTGCCGATGTAACCGGCCGCGTAGGCCTCGTTCAGCGCTGTGGCCACCCGCTCCTGGGCCACGGCCATCTCGCCACGGATGTACAGGAAGCACTGCGACAGCCCGGCTGCATACGACGCGATCAGGCAACCCTCGATCACCTGATGCGGGTCGCGTTCCATCAGCAGACGGTCCTTGTAGGTGCCCGGCTCGCTTTCGTCGCCATTGACCACCAGGTATCGCGGCCACACAGCCTGCGGGGTGAGCCCCCACTTCACACCTGCCGGGAAGCCAGCGCCGCCGCGCCCCAGCACGGTGGCGTCTTTGACCATCGCGTGCACATCGGCGGCCGGCTTCGCGAGGGCGGCGCGCAAGCCTTCGTAGCCGCCGGTGGCGAGGTAGCGGTCGAGCGTGTAGGAGTCGCTGTACTGGAATCGGCTGGTGACGATCACGGGCCGATCGCCGGTGTAGAAGCCGGGGGCGTGCGGATAGCTAGAACCGTTCACTTGGCGGTCTTCTCCCCTGGTCCGGTGCTGTCGACGTGCATCCACAGCGGTGCCGAAGTGACCTCGTCGGGTGCCACGGCGCCGACAGCACGATCTGCCGGGATGCTCTGACGGACCCTGGCAACCGTTCCGTGCGGGGGGATTTCGCCGTCCAACCGGCCGGCGCGGAGGTCTTCCACGAGCCGGTCGAAGTCGTCGTTGGTCACGCGGAAGCGGTAGCGGTAGTTGACCTGCAACACCGGCGCCTCGGTGCACGCGGCCTGGCATTCGGCGTGATTCAAGGTGATCAACCCGTCGGCCGTTGTGCCGCCGACGGACACACCCAGCGACCGCTCGGCGTGATGGATCAGGTCTTCGGCGCCGAGCAGGGCACACGACATCGTGCGACAGATGTTGATCATGTACTTGCCGACCGGCTCGAACTTGAACATCTCGTAGAACGTGGCGGTGCCGAGCACCTCTGCCGAGCTGAACCCGACAAGTTCGCCGATGTGAACCATCGCTTCCTCGGTGACGTAGCCATCCTGCTGCTGGGCAAGGTGCAGCAGGGGAATGGTCGCCGACCGCGACTTCGGGTATCGCGCAATGATCTCGCGCGCCAACGTGACGTTTGCATCGGACAACCGCGCCATCAGCGATCCACCTCTCCAAGGATCGGATCGACCGACGAAATCACGGCGACGGCGTCGGCGATCAGGCCGCCGCGCATCATGTGCGGCAGACATTGGATGTTGACGAAACTTGGGGCCCGGATGTGCATCCGGTACGGCGTCGCCGATCCGTCACTGGCGATGTAGCAGCCGATCTCGCCGCGAGGGCTCTCGATCGCTACGTAGGCCTCGCCTTCGGGCACCTTGAAGCCCTCGGTGAAGATCTTGAAGTGGTGGATGAGCGCCTCCATCGATTCGTCGATGCGGGCGCGCGGCGGTGGGGTGACCTTCTTGTCCTGGATCCGGTAGTCACCGCCGGGCATCTTGTCGAGGATCTGGTGGACGATGCGAATGCTCTCGCGCACCTCGTTGAGACGGATCGCATAGCGGTCGAACGAGTCGCCGTAACTGCCGACGATCACGTCGAAGTCCACCTCCGGATAGCGCAGGTAGGGCATGTCGCGGCGCAGGTCCCATGCCACTCCGGTGCTGCGCAGGATTGGACCGGTAGCCCCCAGGGCCAGCGCCTCTTGCGAGGTGATCACGCCGACGCCCTGCAGCCGGTCGCGCCAGATCGGCTGGCCGGTGAGAAGCGTGTCGTACTCCTCCAGCCGCGGCGGGATCATCTCCAGCAGTCGCAGTACGTCGTCGCGCCAGTCGGCCGGCAAGTCGGCGGCCACCCCACCTGGACGGATGAAGTTGTGGTTCATCCTCAAGCCGGTGACCTTCTGGAAGAAACGCAGCACCTCTTCGCGTTCGCGCCAGCCGTACAGCATCATGCTCACCGCGCCGAGGTCCATGCCGTTGGTCGCCAGGAACAGCAGGTGGCTGCTCATCCGGTTCAACTCGCTGAGCAGCATCCGCATCCACACCGCGCGCTCAGGGATGTCGCCGTCGATGCCGAGCAGCTTCTCGGTGGCCATCGAGAACACCAGCTCGTTGTTCAACGGGCTGACGTAATCCATGCGGGTCACGTTGGTGGCACCCTGCATGTAGGTCAACGCTTCGCCGGTCTTCTCCATCCCGGTGTGCAAGTAGCCGATGATCGGCTTGCACCTCAGCACGGTCTCACCGTCGAGCTCCAACATCAGGCGCAGCACACCGTGGGTACTCGGGTGCTGCGGGCCCATGTTGATGATCATCGTCTGATCTTCGGCGGCGTGGGGGTGGTCCTGCCCGAGCTTGGCTACCTCGGCCTCGCTCAGGCGCAGTACCGCGCCGACCTCTCGCATCAGCTCTGCGGCTGTCATTTCGCTGCGCGGCTTGAGGCCCTGCTCGGCGTCGCTGCCGTCGCGGATCGTGGCGACGATGTCGGTCACGACACTGTCCCTGGATTGGCCGAGCTGAACTGCACCGGGATTCTTCCGATGGAGTAGTCCTTGCGTAGCGGGTGGCCGTCCCAATCCTCGGGCATCAAGATGCGGGTCGGGTCGGGGTGCCCGTTGAAGGTGATCCCGAACATGTCGTACACCTCGCGCTCCATCGCCTCGGTGCCGGGATGCATGTCGAACAGCGTGTCCAGCGTGGCGTCGTCGTCCGGTACCTGGACGCGCAGCCGGATCCGGGAGTGCTTGGCCAGCGAGAGAAGGTTGACGACCACCTCGAAGCGCTGTGGGTGGATTTCCGGCGGCAGGGGCCGGCCGATGAATGAGATGTAATCGACCGCTGTCAGGTCACAGCACATCTCGTAACCATCGGCGAGCAGATCCTTGACGACGCCGATGTACTGCTCGCGGGTCGGGTGCAAGACCTGCTGTCCATGGCTCTCGACCAACACCGCACCGTGGATCTCGGTAGGTAGATCGCTGGTCACCTCGTCGGGATCAGCGGTCGGGACGGTCTGCTCCGCCGGGTTCGTTGCGTTGCTCATCGGTCACCGACGCCCGATCAGCAGACTGACAGGTTGCGTGCCGGCGGGTATCTCCTCGACGTGGACATCGGCGCCTGCACCGGTCTCGGCACGGCGCTTGAGCAACTGGCCGGATTCGATCAGGCCGTGCAACGTCTCGATCGCATGGATCAAGGTCTCCGGTGTCGGCGGACAACCGGGTGCGTAGACGTCGACCGGAACTACCTGGTCGACCCCCTGGACGATTGCGTAGTTGTTGAACATGCCGCCGGTCGAGGCGCACACACCCATCGAGATCACCCACTTCGGCTCCATCATCTGGTCATAGATCTGACGCAGCACGGGGGCCATCTTCTGACTCACCCTGCCGGCGACGATCATGATGTCGGCCTGCCGTGGCGACCCGCGGAAGACCTCCATCCCGAATCTGGAGATGTCGTAGTGCGGTCCACCGGTGGCCATCATCTCGATCGCGCAACACGCCAGGCCGAAGGTGGCGGGCATGACAGAGTTCCGCCGGGCCCAGCGGACCAGATCTTCTAGTCGACCGGTCAGGAAGTTGTAGGGAACGGCTTCGAGGCCCATGACTATGCGGCTTCTTCCACGTGCTCACTGACCGACGGCGGCGGTTCGGCCACACCGTCGGGCATTCCGGCGGCCCGCAGCACGGGACGCACGATGCGGCTCGCAACCTGGCGTACCGGCCCCCACTCGAGTGCACCGACGCTCAGCAGGTACGCGAACGGCACGATCAGAATAAGGAGGAAGGTGCCCATGAGGGCGAGGCCGTACCCACCAAGGGAGCGAAAGACGGTGGAGAAGGGGTAGAGGAAGATGATCTCGACGTCGAGCACGATGAAGGCCAGGGCGACCAAATAGAACTTGACCGGGAAGCGCTCGACCGGTTCCTGCTCGGGGACGATGCCGCACTCGTACGGGGCGGTTTTGGCCTTGGTGGGTCGCTGCACACCGAGCAAGATCGACGCCAGGAACGACAGCGCGACAAACAGGATCACGAGGATGACCATTGCCAGGATTGGCAGGTACTGCGCCACGTTCACTCCCCTCAACTGCTCGTTGCTCGCTTGCCGCGTCCCCGGCTCGGGCCGGCGCGCCGAGGCTATCTGACCGAGGTGTCGCGGCCGCAAAGTAACCCGCTCGTCTTCCGGCGGCCCGGGCCACACTTCACTTCGCTCTCGTATCGGCGGTGAGCGCTTGGTCGGTCTCGCTTCGTTCTGTGGGCTCGGGTCACGTCACTCGACGGTCAAGTCCAAGTCGCCGGGGTCGAAGGTCGCGAGGGTGCGCTCGACGTCGCCGGATTCGAGGATTGCGCGCGCCAACCGACCCTTCGTGGACTTCCCGGCGTGGCCGGCGGGTTTTCCGTCGCGCGTGGCGAGCAAAGGCCGGACGAGTTCGTACCGATCGGGGTCCGGGCTCCACGCGGCCCGATGCTCGTT
>JBDSMK010000274.1:0-3661 GCA_039915905.1 Ilumatobacteraceae bacterium | reverse complement strand
GCCCTGCTCGCCGCTGCCGGAGCCTTCGCCGTTGGCCGCGTGTTCGGACTGGTGGAGCTCTACGTACTCTGTGCAGGACTGGTCACGGCCGCGCTGATCGCGCTGATCGCGGTGTGGCGCCCGATCCCGAATCTCGTGGTGCGCCGAATCGTTCACCCGGCGCTCGTCTCCGTCGGCGAGTCGGCGCGGGTCGACCTTCAGGTCACCAACGTCGACGGGCGACGCAGCCCGCACCTCGTGCTGTGGGAGCCGGTGGGCACCGAGGGTGGCGCGCCGATGCAGATCGCCGCGTTGCGGCCCGGTGAAGCCGCCGATGCCGCCTACCGGGTGCCCACTGCGCGGCGCGGCCTGCTGGTTGCCGGACCGCTACGCGCCAGCCGGCGCGACGTACTTGGACTGTGCGTCAAGTCAGCAACCTTGATTGGCACAGAGGAGGTACTAGTCGTGCCGCAGCACATCCACCTGCCGTTCCCAACCATTGGCTCGGCTGGACGGCTCGGCCAGCACCTTCGACTCCGGGCGTGGGGCCAGACCGGTGGCGAGTTCCATTCGTTGCGCGAATACGCCGCCGGCGACGATCTACGGCGAATCAACTGGAAGGCATCGGCGCGCTCGCAGGATCTGATGGTCCGTGAGACGGCGTTGGAGGGTTTGCAGCGATGCACCGTGGTGCTTGACACCGAGCGAGGCGCGTTCGACCCTTCGCCGGGTACAGAAGCCTTCGAGCGGGCCGTGTCGGTCGCCGCCAGCGTCACGATGAGCGCGTCCACCGCCGGCATCGGCACCCGGCTGGTGTCTGCCGGGATCGACCTGCGCGGCCCGGATGTGGCCGCCAACGGATTGCGTTGGTTGGCCACGGTGGAGCCTTCCAACGAACCCATGAACTACGCCTCGTTGGCGCGTGGCGTGCACGAAGGGCTCGGCGTAGTGGTTCTCGTGACCGGCTCGGCTCGTAGCGGCGCAGTGACCTCGGCACGCGCCGGCATCAGTCCCGAGGACACTCTCGTGGTCGTCACGGTGAACACCGGCGCGACTGCCGACGGCACCAGCGACGGCGACGGCGGCGCCAGTCGCGGCCGATTTGTCGTCGACGCATCCTCCGTCGACATGCTGGAGCGCTCTTGGACCGCACTTGTGTCCGGGCGTAACCCGGTGCCGGTATGACCGCAGTCGTCGCGCCGCCGCGGCCTCGGCCGACGACAGATTCCGCCGGAACAGTCGCCGTCGCGCTGCTCACGGTCGTCACAGCCGTCGGCCTGTGTCGGCTGTTCCCCGATTGGGCGTACCTACGTCCAGTGCTCGTCGTCGTCGTAGGTGTGCATGCTGCGGCCGCCCTACTTCGCGCAGTGCGGGTACCGGCATGGATCGCGATACCGGTGGTGCTTGCGATCGCACTCGAACTGCTCTCCATCGTCTACTACCGAGACACAACCCGATTGCTGTTGCCGAGCGGTCAGACACTCGACGTCATCCGCACAGATCTCAGGTTGGTGTGGCAACAGTTTCCGGGGGCGGTGGCGCCAGTTCCAAGCACCGGCAGCTTCGCGATGGCGACCGCCGGGCTGCTCGCCGTATGTGCCGCTCTGGCGGACGCGTTCGCTTTCCGCGCTTTCGGTCGAGCCGAAGCGGTAGTACCGGCGGGCGTGGTGTTCGTGTTCACCTCGGCGCTAGGCACTGACCGTAATCGCATTGCAGTGTCAGCTCTGTGGATTGCGATGGCGATCGTCACTGTCGCCGTCCTGAGGTTCTCACACAGCACTGACGACTCGTCGTGGATGGGCACCCGCAGGCGTACCTTGGCCTCCGTTATGCCTGCCACGCTCGCCTGTGCCGCGCTTGTGGCACTGGCTTCCGGAGTCGTAGCTCCACGGTTGCCCGGCGCCCATTCCGGCCCCCTGTTCGACGCCCGTAATCACGGCAACAGCGTGACAGAGGTGCTCAACCCGCTCGTCGATATCCGCTCACGGCTGATCACCCAGGCGAACGTCGAAGTATTCACCGTGAAGTCGGCATCTCCGGCGTATTGGCGGGTGATCGCCCTCGAGGACTTCAACGGGACCCAGTGGACACCACTCGACGAGCAACTGCGCCCAGCCACCGGTGATCTCGCCCAGGTCGGCGCGGGGCATCCGCTGGATCAGCAGATCACCATCAAACGTCTTGGCGGCAAGCTGGTGCCAACAGCATTCTCACCGGTGCTTACCAGCACGTCCGGGTTGTTCTACGCAAGCGATACACAGACGATCATCCGCCCGGATCCGGGGTTGAAGTCAGGCGACAAGATCGAGATCACCTCGGTTGTCGCCGATCCATCCGTTCAGCAACTGCGTGCCGCGACGGTGGCACATGCGCCCAGTCAGTTGCTGTATCAGCTGCCCCCCGGGTTCCCGCAGGTGGCGACGCAACTCGCTCGCTCGATCACCGCCGGCGCGTCCACGCCGTACGACAAGATGATCGCCCTGCAAACTTGGTTTCGAAGCAACTTCACCTACGACCTGTCGGTCCAGGCCGGCCACAGTGACGATGCGATCAGCAACTTCCTGCGCATCAGACGCGGCTATTGCGAGCAATTTGCCGGAACTTTCGCGGCGATGGCCAGGGTCTTGCAGATCCCGGCCCGTGTGGCCATCGGCTTCACCCCAGGCGAGCTCGGCAGCGACGGCCTATACCACGTGTTCGACCGTCAGGCCCACGCCTGGCCGGAGGTGTGGTTCGACGGCATCGGCTGGGTCAGCTTCGAACCCACGCCGGGGCGCGGCCAGCCGGGCACGGAGTCGTACACCGGCGTCCCGGCAGCTCAGGACTCCTCCGCACCAAGTGGCGCACCGACCGGCGGCTCGGGTCCAACCGCCACTGCCGCGGCCGACGCAGCGGGACCAACTCGGATCTCCGTCGATGCGTCAGTCCCGACCGCAGGCGGCCAGCCAACGACAACCACCCTTGTCGCCGTCGGCGAATCGTCCTCGGGCTCCGGCGGACCGGGTCTGTGGATCGCGGTTCTGCTAGCCGCGTTGCTGGCGTGGGTCGCGCTGATGCCCCGCCTGGCGCGTGCGTGGGGACGAGGTCGGTCGTCAAACGCCGCCGAACGGGTAGCCGCGTCGTGGCGACGAGCATGCGGTGTGCTGCGCCTCGCAGGCGCGCCGGCGGTGGCCGGGGCGACGCCGCTGGAGCATTCGGCCGCAGTGAACCGGTCGACAGGCGTTGACAGACAGCTAGTCGCCGAGCTGGCCCGCGCCGTTACCCGCGCCACCTACTCACCGGCGGCGGTCGAAGAGGCCGAAGCGCGGCGCTGCGAGCAGTTGGAGCAGCAGATCGATGAGGCCTGCCATTCGCACATCCCATGGCCGACCAGGCTGCTGGCCCGCCTCGATCCACGCATCGCCCGCCAGACCGGCTGAGACCCCTACCCCTTTGGTAACTCTTCCACCTGGTGGTCAGCGCTGGTGATCAGCGCTGGTGGTCAGCGCTGGAGGTCAGCGCTGGAGGTCAGCGGCAATCAGTGATCGTCGCGGCCACGCGTGTTGCGGGCACCGCTTGCTCCGCCGAGGCGGCTGCGAACTGAATCGCTGAGATGCGAGAACCCGGCCTCTCCGAGCGCCCGGACATGCCGCTCGGCGAACACGACTGCGGCCACCGCGGCGACGAAGGCAACGAACGAGAG
>JBDSMK010000047.1:0-3303 GCA_039915905.1 Ilumatobacteraceae bacterium | reverse complement strand
GCGACGTAGTAGCTGAGCGCCACTGTCTCCATCCAGGTTCCGATGTTCGACACCAGCGCGCCGGACCACATGATCGTGTAGTCACGCGACTTGAACGGGGCGAACGACGCGGACGGCACGGTGCGTGGACGTTAGCGGCCCGAACCGCGGCACGAAGCGGCGGATCGAGCGGGGCCGATTACGGGATTACAGGATGTTGGTGATCGCTCCTGTTTCGGCTCCCTGCACCAGCTTGGCGTACTTGCCCAGTACCCCGGTCGTGTAACGCGCCGCGTTTGGCTTCCAACCTTCATGGCGGCGGGCCATCTCGGCGTCGTCAACCAGCAGGTCGAGCTTGAACTGATGCACGTCGATGAGGATCCGGTCACCGTCGCGCACGAACGCGATCGGCCCGCCATCGGCAGCTTCCGGGGCAACGTGCCCGATGCAGAAGCCCCACGTACCGCCACTGAAGCGGCCGTCGGTGATCAACGCGCAATCGGCGCCGCGACCGGCGCCCTTCAGCGCACCGGTGATCGCCAACATCTCGCGCATCCCCGGGCCCCCCTTGGGGCCCTCGTAGCGGATCACCAGTACGGTGCCCGGCTTGATCGAGCCGCTGAGGATCGCCGTCATTGCGTCCTCCTCGCCGTCGAACACACGCGCCGCACCATCGAACAGCATCTGTTCAGCTGTGAGCCCCGCGACCTTGACCACCGAACCCTTCGGTGCCAGCGAACCGGTGAGGATATTGAGGCCGCCCTCGGAGTGGATCGGCGCATCCAGCGGGTGCACGACCACACCGTCAGGTGCCGGCGGATTCAGCTCGGCAAGGTTCTCGGCCATCGTCTTGCCGGTCACGGTGAGCACGTCGCCGTTCAACAGGCCGGCGTCGAGCAGCATCTTCATCACCACCGGGACACCGCCGACGCGGTCGAGGTCGCTCATATGGAACCTCCCGCCGGGCTTCATGTCGGCAACGTGCGGCACGTTGGCGGCGATCCGGTTGAAATCGTCGAGGTGCAACTTCACGCCGGCCTCGTTGGCCAGCGCCAACAGGTGCAGAACGGCGTTGGTCGAGCCGCCGAGCGCCGACGTGACCGCGATGGCGTTCTCGAACGCGGGCTTGGTCATGATCATCCGCGGCGTGATGCCGAGGCGCAACAGGTTGACGACAGCCTCGCCCGCGTTGCGCGCGTCGCTCTCGCGGCGCACGTCGACTGCCGGCGGCGAAGCCGCACCCGGAAGTGACATGCCGATGGCCTCGGCTATCGAGCTCATCGTGTTGGCGGTGAACATGCCTCCGCAGGCGCCTTCACCCGGGCAAGCATGCCGCTCGATCGCGTCGAGTTGATCCTCGCTGATCTTGCCGAGCGCGCATGCACCGACCGCTTCGAAGACGCTGGTGATGTCCAGCGCCTGACCGTCGAGGTAACCCGGAAGCGTGCTGCCGTTGTAGACGAACACACTCGGCAGGTTGCAACGTGCTGCAGCCATGAGCATCGCCGGGATGCTTTTGTCGCATCCGGCCAGGCCGACGAAACCGTCGAGCCGCTCGCCGTGCATCACAGTCTCCACCGAATCGGTGATCACTTCGCGGCTGACCAGCGAGGCCCGCATCCCTTCGTGTCCCATGCTGATGCCGTCGCTGACAGTGATGGTGCCGAACTGCATCGGGAAACCGCCGGCGGCATAGACACCGACCTTGACCTGCTCGGCGAGCTTGCGCAACGTCATGTTGCACGGGGTGACCTCGTTCCAGGCCGAGGCAACTCCGATCTGCGGCTTGACCCAGTCGACGTCGGTCATCCCCACCGCACGCAACATGGCCCTCGCTGGCGCCTTCTGCATGCCGTCGGTCACGTCGCGGCTGCGCGGCTTGATATCGACGGGAGTGTCGCTCGTCGCGCCGCTAAAGGGTTGCTGAACTGCGTCATCGGCCATGGTGCCGACGTTACCGCTCGCCACCTCGCAAATGCCTGCCCGCCGTCGCTCCACACCAGCGACGTACGTCTGACGCCGATTACAAACCAGCTCTGCTGACCGACCGACCGACCCGCCTGACCGAATGGCTGGGCCGACCCGGCAGCAGCGCTGCTGCCATGCCAGGATCGGCGTTCGGGATGGCACCGTGAACAGACCACCGACGATCACCAAGCAGGGCAGACCGGCTCGGCTCGAACCGTTTGACATGACGGACATCGTGCGCGGCACCGATGGCGTGTTGCGCTACGCCGGGCTTCCGGCGTCATTGGTGGCGATGCTCGCCGACGTAGCGCAGCGACGCGCCGACGACGAGGCAGTGGTTCAGCTCGGCGGCCCACGGCTGACCTACTCCGATCTCTGGCGACGCGCTGCACGGGTGGCCGGCGGACTTCGTGACCGCGGTGTCGGACGCGGCGACCGAGTGGCGTTGGCCATGCCCAACGGCGTCGACTGGGTCTGCGCGTTTTTCGGCACCCTGCTGGCCGGTGCGGTGGTGGTGCCGGTGAACATCCGTCTGGCGCCGGCCGAGGTGGCGTACGTCGTCGGGGACTGCGGCGCCGAAGTCGTGATCACCCCCGAGCTGCCGCTACCCGACGGCGAGCCGTACTCGGCAATGGACGTCGGCTTGAACGACCTCGCGGCCATCTTCTACACCAGCGGCACCACCGGATTCCCGAAGGGGGCGATGATCCTCCACGAGAACTTCCTGGCGACGTGCGAGACACGCGGCCGGGTCACCGGCACGGCAAACGAAAGCCAGCTGCGCAACCTGGTTTCCGTGCCCCTGTTCCATGTCACCGGGTGCATCAGCCAACTGCTGTTCACCGTGTACCGCGGCGGAACCACCGTGATCATGCCGACGTTCGACGTACAGCGGTTCCTGCAAGCCATTGAAGCCGAGCGCATCAACATCTGCACATCAGTGCCGGCGATCTACTGGCTGGCGTTGAACCAACCGAACTTCGCCGAGTTCGATGTCTCCGGGGTGCGCCACCTGAGCTATGGCGGTGCACCGATGGCTCCAGCCGTGGTCGCCGCAGTACGCAAGGCATTCCCCAACGCCCGCCTCGGCAACGGCTTCGGTCTCACCGAAACGTCGGCGATCTGCACCTTCCTGCCCGATCGGTGGTGTGATTCCCGTCCCGAGTCCGTCGGCTTTGCGGCACCCGTCGTCGAGCTCGATCTGGCCGACCCTGACCCGCTCAGTGGCGTTGGCGAGCTGGTCGCCCGCGGTCAGAACATCGTGGCCGGCTACTGGAACGATCCGGCACGTACCGCTGAAACGTTCCGGGACCGCTGGCTGCACACCGGGGACCTGGCGTTGCTCGACGATGACGG
>JBDSMK010000026.1:0-6935 GCA_039915905.1 Ilumatobacteraceae bacterium | reverse complement strand
AGATCGTGGGTCAACACGATAAGAACGCGTCAAGACCTTTCGAACCGGTAGCCGATCCCCGGTTCGGTGATGAAGTAGCGCGGCAGTCCGGGGTTCGGCTCGAGCTTGCGGCGGATCGCGGCGAGGTGCACCCGCAAGTAATTGGACTCGTGTTCGTACGACGGGCCCCAGACCCGCTGCAGCAGTTCACGCTGCGTCACCAGGCGACCGGGGTGACGCGCAAGGTGCTCCACGATCGCCCATTCCGTCGGGGTGAGATGCACGATCAGGCCTTCCCTGCTCACGCGATGCATGACGAGATCGACTACGAAGTGCTGCGTCTGGATCAGCGGTTCGTCCGAGGACGGCTGATTTCGCCGCAACGAGGCACGAACGCGTGCGAGCAGTTCGCTGATGCTGAACGGCTTGGTGACGTAGTCGTCAGCGCCCGCATCGAGCGCCGCGACCTTGCTCGCATCACCGTCGCGCGCCGAGAGCACGATGATCGGAAGTGCGCTCCACACGCGAATACCTCGGATCACGTCGAGACCGTCGATACCTGGCATCCCGAGGTCGAGCAGCACCAGGTCTGGGGCGTGTGCGGCCACGCTCCTGAGAGCTGCTTCACCGGATTCGACAAGCACCGTGTCGTAGCCATGCGCTCGGAGATTGATGTCGAGTGCGCGCAAGATCTGGACATCGTCGTCGACCAGCAGGATCCGGACCAGCCCAGGTCTCACGCCGAACCCGCGTCTGCAAGGTGCAGTCGCACGGTCATCGTGAGGCCACCTCCAGGAGTGTCGTCGAGCGTGATACGGGCCCCCATCGACTCGACGAACCCCTTCGCAATGGCGAGGCCCAGCCCTACCCCGGCATCGTGTGATCGGTCGCCGAGCCGCTGGAAGGGGACGAAGATCCTCTCCCGCTCACCCATCGGTACACCGGGGCCGTGGTCGACCACTCGAAGGTCGACGGACCCGCCGACCGATCCGGCCTCGACCCGAACCGACCGATCGGCAGGCGACCAGACAAGCGCGTTCGACACGAGGTTGGCCACCGCACGCTCGAGAAGAGCCGGATCGGCCAGCACCAGCGGCAGCGACTCCGACACGTCGACGTCGACCCGCTCCTTTGCGGTTGCGATGCCTCCGATGGCGGCCGCCACGACCTCCTCCAACGCGACTGGAGCCAGGGCAAGGCTGATCGCGCCTGCCTGGAGCCGGCTCATGTCGAGGAGGTCTCGAACCATGCGGTCCAGCCTGTCCGACGCGTTCTCGATATCGCTCAGCAGCACCCGTCGATCGGCATCGTTGATTTTTGCGCCGGTATCCAGAAGGCCGGAGGCGGACGCCTTGATAGTCGCCAGCGGCGTGCGGAAGTCGTGCGACACGGCCTGCAGTAATGCAGCCCGCAACGCGTCTGCCTGGACGAGCAGTTCGGCGTCCGCCGCCTCCGAACGCAAGCGACGGGCCTCGACCGCCATCGCTAGCTGGTCGGCGAAGGCACGCAGCACCTCGAGGTGCTCCGAGCCGAAGTCTGCCCCCGACACCACGAGCTTGAGCCGACCGTCGGCAGAGAGATCGATCGACGCGCCCTCAGCTGGATCGGTCAACTCAGGGAAGCCGGAGAGATGCGTCGGCCACCAACCACCCTCGGACCGCTCGAGCACCGAGGCGGACGCCAGTCCGAACGTGGCTCGAACCTGCTCGAGCAGATCCGGTAATGGGTCCAACGCGCCGACCAGCGTCGCTGCAGAGCGGGCCAGCGCCGCCGCCTCAGACCGTGCGCTGGCGGCTTCTCGGCTCCTGCGAGCCGCACGGTCGACGAGCACGCTGACCACGACGGTGACGAGAACGAACACGCTCAACGCCACGACGTTCTCGCCCTGCCCCACGCTCAGGGTGTGTAACGGCGGCGTAAGGAACCAGTTGGTCAGTCCGAACGCTCCAATCGAGGCCACCAAGCCGGCGCGCAAGCCCGCGAGCGCAGCGACGGCCATCACGATACAAAGGTCTATGAGGAGCTCCGAACCCAACGAGACGTGAGTTCGAGCCACAGAAAACAACAGCGTCGCGAGTGGCAGCCCGACCATGCACAACGCCCAGCCGGCGATCGTGAGACGCCGTGATCGCTGCGCTCTCGCACGAGGCAATTCGAGACGGCGCGATGACAGCAGCGACTCACCGGTCGGGACGATGTGAACCTCCATCGCACCGACGTCGTGGACCAGTTGCCTCAGAATGGCGCCATGAGCGCTGGATGAGGGCGGGCGAGCACCGATCACGAGTTGCGTGGCCTGCTCGACGCGGAGGTAGGTGTGCAGTGCTGTTGCGACATCGTCGCCGCGCACCTCTCGATAGGTCCCACCCAACGAGGTCAACAGCTGTCGTTGATGTTCAAGATCCGGACCGGGTTGGCGCTGCGGGCTCATGACGTGGACGCCGACGAGCGACCCACCAGAACGGTCGGCGATCCTCGCCGCACGCCGGACGAGGTGCTCCCCGCCCTCGCCGCCGAGCGCGACCACCACGCGTTCGCGAGCCACGCGCCCATCGTCTCGTGGTCTGGCAGGTAGGTGACGGTTCAGTTCCTCCTCAGCCCGGCGTGTCATCCACGCCAGAGTCAGTTGCCTCACCGCGCCGATCACCTCCGGCCGGTACATGTTTGCCAGCACGGCATTCACCCGCTCCGACGGGTAGATGTGGCCATGAGCGAACCGACGGCGAAGGGCCTCAGCGCTCATGTCGACCAGCTCGATCTGTGAAGCCGCATTCAAGAACGAATCCGGTACCGCCCGGGTTACCGCCACCCCGCGAATCGCGCAGACCGGATCGTGGAGTTCGGCCACGCCTATGGCATCAAGGGTCGCTACGACATCTATCCCGCTGGCCAAACATCGGTCGACGTCCTCCCACCGCCCGTGCCCGTGCTGGTCGAATCGTCCCAACTCGTCAACGAGCAGCACTGCTGGGGCGCGAGCGATGATCCAGTCGACATCCATATCGGCGCCGTCGTCAGTCGTGCGCGTCGGTGCGCGTTCGATGGCGACCTGCCACTCCGGTGTCGGCGACCGACCCTCGGTCTCGATAATCCCGATGACCACATCGGTGTTGCGCAAGTGTCGCCGAAGGCCCTCGTCGAGCATCGCTCGGGTGGTACCAACGCCAGGCATCGCTCCCAGGTAGATCCGAAGCACGCCGCGTGGCACAACGACAGTCTGGCCCGCTGCACCGTGAGAACGCGTCGAACGGCGTCATCAGTTGTACCACTCTGGGACGTGGCAAGGCAGGCTTACCTAGACGTTATTGCGTTCCAAAGTGCCGTCAGTCCCGCTTGCCCGTGAGGCAGACGGGATATGTCACGTCGCCTCGACATTTCGTAGTCCGCAGGGCGCCGATGCCACTTCCGGTTATGTGGCGTTGCCGAACCGGGTCGAGGCCGATGGAACTCTGGCCGTTCAGCGATCGCAGCCGCGCCAAACTGACACATGCCCCAGAACGTGTTCATAAGCCGAGCGGCCGAGTTGTACGACGCGACCGAACTGCTGAACACGCGGCCCGCCGCAGTAGAACCTGCCGTGTCGTTCCTTGCCGAGCTGGCAGTTGACGGACCAGCTTTGGAGTTCGCGATCGGCACTGGGCGGATAGCGCTGCCACTGCGCAAGCGCGGAGCGGCGGTGCACGGCATCGAGATCTCAGCCGACATGATCGCACAGCTCAAACTCAAACCCGGTGGTGAGGCGATTCCCGTCGTTATCGGCGACATGGCTACCTCACATGCCCCAGGCATCGGTGAGTTCTCGCTCGTGTATCTCGTCTACAACACGATCAGCAACCTGCTCGAACAGCCCGAGCAGGTGGCGTGTTTCGCGAACGCAGCCGCGCACCTCAGGCCGGGCGGCGCGTTCGTGATCGAGCTCGAGATACCGCAGGTGCGCCGGATGGCGCCAGGCCAGTCGAGCTTTGCCCACGACATCTCCCCTCACCACCTCGGCTTCGACACCTACGATTTCGCCAACCAACGTCTGGTGTCACACCACTACTGGCCTCAGCCAGCCGGCCAGATGACGACGTTCGAATCACAACACCGCTACGCATGGCCCGCCGAGCTCGACCTGATGGCGCAACTTGCCGGCCTGCGGTTACGAGAACGGTGGGGTGACTGGTCGCGTGCTCAGTTCACGGGCGAAAGCACCGGACACGTCTCCGTGTGG
Organism: Ilumatobacteraceae bacterium; assembly: GCA_039915905.1. Lineage (GTDB taxonomy): Bacteria > Actinomycetota > Acidimicrobiia > Acidimicrobiales > Ilumatobacteraceae > JAODBQ01. The sequence goes on along the minus strand of JBDSMK010000026.1, from coordinate 2,743 downwards.
GAAAAGCCCACGGAGCCAGGGCGTTGATCCTCAGTGGTCGGCGACGCGACGGTGCCGTGCGCGACGGCCTGGAGCGGCGCCATCACCCGAACGGTGACGGTCAGCGACGCGTCACCCTGAGAAACGCCAACCGCTGTTAGCTCACCTTGCGACTCCGGCCCTCCCACAACGGAGCGCGCAGATCTTTCTTGAGGATGACGCGATACCCCACCTGACCGGAGGCTCGAAGCCGAAGCGGTCTCGATGGCACTCCAATGGCCTGACGTTCTGTGCTGCGCTTCCGGTTCCGCTTGCTCTGTGGAGACGAGGACTTCGAAGGTGTCGGCTGCTACGACAGCATCGGTCGACTCCGTCCGACGAGCTCGTTCCGTGGAAGGCAACCCTGGAACTGCCGTTCTACGACGAGGAAGGGGGACGGCCGAGCCGGTCTGATCGCGACGGCCACCTACTTCACCTTCGACATCCTCGACAGCAGGTGGGATCCGAACGACGTCCTCGATGCTCACTCGGCCGACACCGCCGTCTATCGCAACCTGTTCGACTCCGAAGGGAACCGGCTCGATGAGCTGACCCTCGGAGGGAGCTGCTCGCGACTCGTCATCATGGACCCCGTGTCCGTCGATCGAGATTGGCGCGATCCGCGGTTCGGTCCTTTCCTTGCGGCACGCTGGCAACGCCGGCCGCACGCGGACCGATTCCGGCGAAGGCATCGAGCGACGAGGTACCAAAGCGAAGGGACCCGACGGCGACCTGCGCGGCCGACGCACGTACCCCCAGCCCGCCGAAGCGGCGGGCTGCGTACCCACCTCGAGCAGTTCAGCGCACGTCCGGCCGACGCTCGAGTGTTCACGAGCACCACGGGAAGCCACCTCGACGTCGCCCACCTCCACCAGCGCGCGCGAAGCGCGCCAGGGAACTCGCCTTCCCTGCGGGCCACCGGCTGCACGACGTCGGCCGCCACGCCTTCCGGCCCCTGGCCGTCACCCGCTGGCTCCGGGCCGGCGTCCCGCTGCGCACCGCCCCCCGTTGGGGTGGCTGGAAGGACGTCGCCACGATGCTCCGCTGGTACGAGTCCCGCCTCCCGGGTGACGACGAGCTGGCGGCAGGGAGACTTGCAGTGCCGGTTGGTGAGCACATCTTCCGCTGACGGTCACCGCACCAGCGGCGACGCAACGGATCAGGCGCGTCAGCCAGCGAGTCGGCGTCGCACCTCGGCGACATCTGCGGCAAGGCGCTCGGCCAGTGCTCGGCCGTCGAGCTTGGCGACTGCGGCTCGCTGACCAACAGCCTCCGCGAGGAGGTCGCGGACGAGATGCGACACGGTGAGACCACGTTCGGCCGCCATGGCATCGAGACCGGTCGCCAGTTCGCCAGTGAGGCGTACCGAGAGGTGTCGGTCCTGACCGACGTTCACCTCAGGCAGATAGTCGATGGTCTGGCCCGTTTCTTCCTCGAGCCACTGGATCGCCTTTGGCTTCGCCATCATTCGTCTCCGCTCTCGCGTTCAATTGCGTGTGTGATGGCGATCGCGATGTCCACGGCGAACGATCGGTTGGGATCCAACTGGCCCGTCCCTGCGATGAGCGCACGAAGGTTCATGAAGATCCGTTCGAGGTCGGCCCGGGTGAGCACTACACCGTCCTCGGGCAGCCAGTGGAGCCCCTCAGCCATCGTGTGACACTGTAACACGCCATCCGGGATGGTGCGCGAGCGAGCGACTTAGGTGGCGACCGGCGACGCCTTTGCACGGGGCAGCGCGCGGGCGTGGCTGGACAACGACGCGGTTGTGCCGGCGACGGCGATCGCGGCGACCGTCGCCAAACGCCAAAGCGCGGCACGGAACAACATTTGACGGCCTGTCACGGCACCAAATTGACCCCTCCCTACACGGCTTCGCAGCCACGACGTCCGACAGTCGCGTGATCAGTCGCGTGATCAGTCGCGTTGGGCGACGCGACTGCCCACGCGATCATCAGCGGCCGGTTCTGTTGGCGTCGTTATGCGCTTTCCCTGGCGGTTCGTTGGGACGAACTTCGGGGTTGGAGCTATCTGCTTGTCATTAGGGGTCTGCTGGCTTGGCCTCTAGTTCTTCGGGCACCATCGACGGAGAATGCTGCTCGGCGGTGTTGAACTGGTGTGGTGCGTTAGCCGACTGTTGGGGATGTGACCGGGTATGGGGCGGTCGACGTGTGGCGTGCGTTTTATGAGCGTTCGTTTCCCGACGTGACCCAGTACGCGATGCGGTTGACGGGTGGGCGGACAGCAGCTGCCGAGGATCTCGTTCACGATGGCTATCTAGCAATGGTGCGAGCGTGGCAGCGAGGTGCGCTCGACGGGCTCGAGACGGGCCGGTTGATGGTGACGGTGCGAAGCCTATTCCTAAACGGTCTGCGTCACGATAGGCGTAAGGGCCGCCGGCTACGGCTCGTGCATGATTCGTTCTCAGTGCACAGTGAGCCGTCAATGGTGGAGCTCGATGAGCTGTTGCGCACGGTGTCGGATCGCCAGCGTGCGGCGGGCGGGCCGTCGCTGCTGGGCCCGAAGTACACGATCATCACGACGACACCGCAACGCACCGTCATCAAGGTCTACGCGCCGAGCGGGATGAACGCGTCGGTCAGCTACCTCGCCACCGACGATCTTGGTGCCAGTTGGCGAGACGTCGCGCCGCCCGACAGCAGCGAAGTCAACAACACCGGACCACAATCCACGCTCACTGCCATCTCACCCACACACTGGTTCG
>JBDSMK010000022.1:0-8075 GCA_039915905.1 Ilumatobacteraceae bacterium | reverse complement strand
TCTATACTCTGAACAAACATTAGACAATCCGTGGCGCTGCCAGTACCGAACACTTGGTGAGGCACCGGGACCGGTGACCTCAATCCGGCGACCTCAATCCGGTGACCTCAGGCCGGTGATATCAGGGAGGCCAAGATGACAGCTTTGCTCCGCCCCACAGCGGCAGTGATCGGTGCCGGCGTATCCGGTCTCACCGCGGCCTACGTGCTCGGGCGGACACATGACGTCACCCTGTACGAGAGCGACCGACGGCTCGGCGGACACGCGCATACCCATGAGGTGCGCGGCGGGAACGGCCAGACCCTGCGGATCGACAGCGGTTTCATCGTGCACAACGAACGGACCTACCCGTACCTGCTGCGTCTGTTCCGTGAGCTCCAGGTGCCGACCCAGCCGACCGAGATGAGCATGAGCATCACCTGTGGATCCTGCGGCCTGTCGTATGCCGGCGGGCGCGGCCTGCGCGGGATCCTCGCCCAGCCTCGCCGTCTGACCGACGGGCGGTTCATGCGAATGCTCACAGAGGTACCGCGCTTCCATCGTGCCGCGCGGGCACTGCTCAAGAGTCCGCTCGGCGACGACGGTGCCGAGCCGACATGGTCACAGTTCCTGTTGCGCGGCAACTACTCCGACTACTTCGTGCGCCACTTCGCGCTGCCGCTCGTGGCCTGCGTCTGGTCGTCTGCCGACACCGACGCCGGCGACTACCCGGCCCGGCACCTGTTCCAGTTCCTCGATCACCACGGGATGCTGAAAGTTAAGGGTGCCCCAACGTGGCGAACGGTGACGGGGGGCTCAGCTACCTACGTCGACCGGCTCGCAGCTCACCTGACCGACGTGCGACGCGACAGCAAGGTGACCGCGGTAAGTCGTCACGATGGAAACGTCGAGGTCCGTACCGCGGACGATCGGGTCGAAGCCTTCGACCGCGCCGTCATAGCGACCCACGCCGACCAGGCAATGGACCTCTTGGTCGACGCGACGCCGGACGAGAAGGAGGACCTCGGGGCGATCCGATACTCGGTCAACGAGACGTGGCTGCACCGCGACTCCTCCGTTCTACCAAGCACCTCGGCGGCACGCGCCTCGTGGAACTACCGCATGCGCTGCGACCGGCCGACCGACCAGGTCCTGGTGAGCTACTGGATGAACCGGCTCCACGGGCTGCAGGACTCCGATGATCACGTCGTGACGCTGAACCCGACCAGCCATGTCGACCCGGCTTCGGTCACCGCCAAGATGACCTATGCGCACCCGATCTTCACCCACGAGGCCGTCGCTGCAGCAGTCCGTCTGCGAGACGCCGGCGGTGACCGTCTGGCGTTCGCCGGGGCGCACCTCGGCTGGGGCTTTCACGAGGACGGCTGCCGCTCCGGCGTCGAGGCCGCTCAATCTTTCGGGGTGAACTGGTGATCACGGTCACCACTCCCCCGGTGCCAGCGCTCGTCATCGGGACGGTTACGCACACTCGTCGGAGCCCGCTTCGTCACGCGTTCACCAACCACTACTTCCAGTGGTTGATCGACCTCGATGCCGTTCCACAGTTCCGCTGGCCCACCCGCCTGCTTGCCCGCTTCGATCCCAAGGACCACCTGGACGGGGCAAGGCTCGGTGGCGGCATACGCGGCGACGCACAACGCTTCCTCGCGACCCGCGGGATCAGCCTCGAACCCACCGACCGGGTCTTGATGCTGGCCAATGCCCGCGTCTTCGGCCACACCTTCGACCCCCTGTCGGTCTTCTGGTGTCTCGATACCGAAGACTCGTTGAAGGCGATCATCTTCGAGGTGCACAACACCTACGGCGAGCGCCATGCGTATCTGATGGACCTCGACGAACACGGCCAGTCGCGCATCGACAAGACGTTCTATGTTTCCCCCTTCAACGATGTCTCGGGCACATATGCCGTAGGGCTGCGTCTCGAGCCCGGCCTCGTCGCCGTGTCGGTGGGATTGGATCGCGACGGGCAACGGGTGATGACTGCGACGACTACCGGAACTCCCGTCCCGGCCACGACGCGAAGCCTGGTCCGCACCTCCGCCCGTCACCTGTTCATGACCCAACGGGTCACCCTGCTCATCCGGTGGCACGGCATCCGGCTCTGGCTCAGGCGTCTGCCCTTGCTCCCCCGACCGCACCACTCCGAGGAGGCCGTCCGATGACGTCCCTGACCCAGCCGATCAGCTTGCGCAAACCCATAATCCGACCGCTCGGTGTGCGCGCTCCACTCGCCCGGCGCATACTCCAGTCGGTCTCCCAGCGGGTCCCCGTCGATGTGCTCATGCCCGATGGCCGACTGCTGAGTGGCAACATCCGCCAACGGGCTGAGGGTGCGCGCCCGGTGCTGCAGATCGTACGACCGGACGCATTCTTCGAACGCGTGGCGCGCCACCCCAAGATCGGCATCGGCGAGGCCTACATGGCCGGAGACTGGCGTACCGGGCGAGACACCGATCTCGCCGCCGTTCTGCTTCCCTTCGCCGAACGGATGACCACCGCGGTCCCGCCCGCGCTGTCGCGCCTTCGAGCCGTGGTCGATCGCCGCATCCCATCCGCGCAGCGCAACTCGATCACCGGCTCACGTAACAACATCAAGGCGCACTACGACCTGAGCAACGACCTCTTCGCAGCCTTCCTCGACAAGACGCTGACCTACAGTTCGGCGCTGTTCTCCAGCGGCCGGCCCTTCTCGCAGCAGTCGCTGGAAGAGGCCCAACTGCGCAAGGTTCACGCCATCCTCGACCTGGCCGACATCCGGCGCGGCTCTCGGGTCCTCGAGATCGGTACCGGGTGGGGCACCCTCGCCATCGAGGCCGCCAAGCGCGGCGCGCAAGTCACCTCCCTCACGCTTTCGGCCGAGCAGGCCACCCTGGCCCGCGACCGAGTTGCCGAGGCGGGCCTCACGGACTCCGTCGAGATCCGGCTGCAGGACTACCGCGAAGCCGACGGAACCTACGACGCGATCGTCAGCGTTGAGATGATCGAGGCCGTCGGCGAGGAGTACTGGCCGACCTACTTCGACACTCTCGACCGGCGACTCGCGCCGGGTGGTGTCGCAGCGATCCAAGCCATCCTGATGGGCCACGACCGCTACCTCGCCACCCGCAAGTCCTACGGGTGGATCCAGAAGCACATCTTCCCCGGCGGGTTGATCCCATCGCTGGACGCGATCAAGAACACGGCGGCCAGCCACAGCCGACTCACGGTCTCCCACGTCGACGCCTTCGGCGACCACTACGCCGAAACGCTGCGCCGGTGGCGGCGCACCTTCCTGGCCAACTGGTCGCAGATCCAGAGCCACGCCTTCGACGAGACGTTCCGTCGCAAGTGGGAGTTCTACCTCGCCTACTGCGAGGCGGGCTTCACCTCCGGCTACCTCGACGTCGCACAGATTCGACTCGAACGACCTGGACAACTCGAGCGACCTGGACAACTCGAACGACCTGGACAAGGAGCACACCTATGAGTTCCGACCCCTTCAACGGTCACCGCTACTGGCTCATCGGTGCCTCCAGCGGCATCGGCGCAGCGCTGGCCGAAGAGTTGCTCCGGCGCGGAGCGCGAGTCGCAATCAGCGCCCGACGCTCTTCGGAACTCGAGACCGTCTCGGCCGGCCGCATGTCGGTCGTCCCCCTCGACGTCACCGACGCGGACGCGGTCGTGCAAGCAGAGGGAGCCGTGCGGGCCCACCTCGGGGGGCTCGACACCGTGGTCTGGTGTGCCGGCTATTGGAAGCAGTTCGATGCCACGCATTGGGACCGCGAGGTCTTCGCCCGTCACATCGAGGTCAATCTGCTCGGCCTCAACAACGTCCTGGCGGCGATCATCCCCCCCATGATCGCCGCCGGGAGTGGCCACATCGCTGGGGTCGCCTCGGTGGCCGGCTATCGCGGCCTCCCTGGCGCGGAGGCATACGGCGCCACCAAAGCGGCGCAGATCAACCTCCTCGAGTCGCTACGAGCTTCCTTGGGTGCACGGGGAGTTCGTGTCACCACGGTGTGCCCGGGATTCGTCAAGACAGAGATGACCGAGGGCAACACGTTCCCGATGCCGTTCATCATCGAAGCGGACGAAGCGGCGCGGTCCATCGCCGATGGCTTGGCCCGAGCACGCGCCGAGATCGTCTTTCCGCTGCCAATGGCAATCCTGATGAAGGCGGCCCGGTTCGTCCCGGTCCGACTCTGGTCCGCGCTCGCTTCGCGCAGGTTGTCGGCACGCTGACGATCACAGCGTGTCGTCGGCATAGCTTTCGGGCATGGCCGTGAGACTGGATCCTTCCGACGAGTACATGCACGAGCTCGGCCCGGAGCAGAACTTCAACGAGAGCATGTACATCAACTGCTTCGACCCTGTGAACCAGGTCGGCGGATGGTTCCGGATGGGCAACCGGGCGAATGAAGGCACCGCCGAGATGACGGTGTGCCTCTACCTCCCGCCTGCACCGGGCGATGCCGGCGGGACTCGACGCGTCGGTTTCATGTTCAAGCGACCTGCGATCGCCAACAACGACGTGCTCGCCGGGGCGGGTCTGACGTGGACGATGGTGCGTCCGTTCGAAGAGCTGCGAGTGGACTACACCGGCAAGATCTTGGTGCTCGACGAGCCCGAGCAGATGGCCGAGCCACGACGCGCGTTTCGCGACAACCCCACTGTCGATGCCGAGATCCACATCACGTTCACCGGCCAGGGTCGGTCGAGCATGTTCGGCGGAGAACCCGATCAGCCTCACGAGGCACCCGGCGAAGAGTTCGCCAAAGGGCACTACGAGCAACTGGTGCACGCCAGCGGGACGATGCAGGTCGGCGACGAGGAGTGGTCCATTGAAGGCCACGGTCTGCGCGACCACTCGTGGGGGCCGCGTTACTGGCAGGCGCCGTGGTACTACCGCTGGCTGACCGCCAACGTCAGTTCAGAGTTCGGCTTCATGGCCAGCCGAGTGGCGAAGAAGGACGGCCCCGGCACCCGAGGTGGGTTTGTGTGGGAGAACGGCCAGATGCACCTGTGCGATGACTTCCAGTTGACCACCACCACCCGCGGCGACGATCAGTACCACGACCGAATCGAAGGGCTGTTGCGATCGTCGCGCAGCGGACGTGAATGGCGCTTCAGCGGCGACGTGATCAACCTCATACCCCTCCGCAATCGCCGCCAGGATCCCGACGGCAACTGGCTGATGACCCGCATCAGCGAGGGTATGACCCGTTGGACGGTGCAGTCCGGCGAGTTCGCCGGGCAGACCGGGTACGGCCTCAGCGAATATCTAGATCAGATCATCGACGACGTGCCGGTGGGCCTCGCCGAATAGCCGCTGGCTCCCGCGAGTGCGCTGATCAGTCGGCGCTGATCAGTCGGCGCTGATCAGTCGGCGCTAATCAGTCGGCATAGGCGTGGTCTACGAAGCGTTTGGCCAGCGCCGAATCACCGAGCACCTCGATCTCTGCGCCCAGGGGTATTCGCCGCCACAGCGCCAGCAGCAGATCGGCACCGCTGCCGCGGATCGCGCAGTCGCCCTTGGCATGCAGGCGCTCGGTGTGCAACGCGCCCTCGTCCCCGTCGGTCACCAGCCACTCGCCGGCCACGTCGGTGCAATGCAGGTGGACCGACCCGCCGAGCGGCGACGCGGCGGCTCGGCGACGACTGGCGAAGTGCCCGAGAAACTCGTCGATCCCGTCACTGGCCAGCAGTGGCTCCATCGCATGAGTGCGGTGCGCGGCTGCCTCGGCATCGTAGCGATGCACCGCAGTCTCGTGAGTCAACCGTCGCACCACGAATCCGACGGTGTGATCGTCGGACCAGGTCCACACAGGCGTCGCCGAGTCGGTGACGGCCAGCACGCTGACCAGTTCTTCGGCGCCGACCACGAAGCCGGCCAGCAGCCGATCATCGGTCGGACGCTGCGGTCCGACGTATCCGGCGGGGTCCTCGAGCTGATCGCGCACGATGGGCACCCAGAACTTGTGCACCTCGGTGAGGTGCCACAACAGGTCTGCAGTGGTCCAGCCCGGGCAGCCGGGGACGGGGTCGCCGAGATTCGCGGCCGCGCAGGCGGCCGCGAATCCGTCGATGTCGTCGCGCAGTGCGGACATGAGAGCGGGTCGATCCATGGCCCGACATTACGACGAGTGCCACCTCGACTAGGCGGCGAACGCGCGCAGCCGGGCCTGATACAGGACAGCAAGCTCGTCGGCAACGCCGTCGAGATCAGTTAGGTCCAACCGCGTCACACGCTCGATCTGCCAGTCGATGAGCTGGCACTGCCGGCGTCGCGCGCAGTAGCGGGTAGTGCCGTCGAGCAACAGATGGTCGGGACGCACATCGATCTCGACGGCCCAACGCAGGCTGGGCACCGCTAGATCGATCCGAATGGCGCGGCCATTGGGCAAGCGCAACCGATTGAGCCGCTGCTCCACCGGAACGGCCCTGCTTCGCAGCGCATCGCCGAGGGCCACCTCGGGATGTGATCCAGCGGGAGTACGGGCCCCGATGGCCTCCAACGCCACCGCAGCCGTCACCGAGCCAGCTCGATTGGGGTGGATCAAACGGCGGGCGGTGATCAGCATCGCCGCGTAGCTGCACCACTTGTCGCGCAGCAACCGCTCGATGACCGCAACGAGATCAGCCACCGACAAGTCGGCACCGAGGTCGAACGCCAGTCTCGGCGCGCTGGCGACAACGATGCCGTCCCGGCGACGGGTCTGTACGTCGGACAACAAAATGCTTGTCGTCTGACGCAGTACGACACCGTCACGGGGACCGATGTTGCTTCCGTGAGGCACGGCGAAGTGGATCTCGTCGACCCGGGGCATCCGTCTCATCCTGAGCAGCTTGCCGGCGGTCGGTCCGGTGACGAAGCCGCGGGGATAGGCGAGGCTCAGCGCCGCACAGCGCGACTCCAGCGTCTCGGGTGACGACACGATCCGGTACACGCCGGCCGATGCCGGTGCCAGGACACCGCTGCCTAGCAGCCGTCGGCGGGCGTCGCGACCGACACCGGCCGCGTGCAACATTCGCTGCGTGGCGACGCCGTGGTGGTTCTTCAGGACTTCGAGTGCCTGGGGCGTCAGACCGGCCATGGCAACCTCCAACTTCGATGGGTTCGAGTTCGGGGGAAGTCGCCACGAATGCTACCGAGCGCACCGTGACTGCGCCATCGATGATCGTCGAAGTGGCGACTCAGACGGGCGCGATACGGTCGGCGAGATGAACTCGACTTCAAACGAAACTGCCGCCGCAGCGGGCAGGCCGGCAGGGGGCAAGCCCAGCAAGCATGCAGCGATCGCCGAGCGGATCATCGGCAACCTGGTCCAGGCCGGATCACCGAAGGTCTCTCCCGACGGCGCCACGGTGGCGTTCGTGGTCAGCAGGATCGACTTCGCCAAGAACAAGGCGCGCTCTCAGGTGTGGCTGGCAGCAGTGGACGGCTCCAGCGCTCCTCGCGCTGTGACCAACGGCGATAACGACGGCCAGCCGACGTGGAGTCGCGACGGTCGATCACTGGCCTTCGTTTCGCATCGTGGCGACAAGCACAGCGAAGCGACCTTGCACCTGCTGCCGATCACCGAGCCCGGCGAGGTACGCCTGGTGGCCACGATGACCGACGGGATCAGCGACATCGAGTTCAGCCCTGACGGCCGGTGGATCGGCTTCTGCAGCCGCACGCCCGACGAGCGTTACGCCGCGCAGGACGAGAGTTGGCAGGCGCCTCGCAAGATCGAAACGTTCTTCACCAAGCTCAATGGCGAGGGTTGGATCTTCGACCGCCCACAGCATGTCTATGTGGTGACAGCCGACGGCACCGCCGCGCCGCGCAACCTCACCCCTGGACCGTTCCAGCACTCCGGAGTGTCGTGGCTGGGTGACGGTTCCGGGATCGTCACTTCGGCTCAGCGCCATCCCTCCTGGGATCGCGACTTCGCCGAGGATCTCTACGTGATCAGCTTCGACCCGGCGGACGCGGCGATCAGCCCGGTGGACCCGCCTGGAGGTTCGTCCGCGGACCCCGCCGATATCCGTGGCGGCCAGGTTCGCGGACTCACCGCGCAGACGGGGCTGTACGTGATGCCGTCGGTTTCGCC
>JBDSMK010000496.1:0-4106 GCA_039915905.1 Ilumatobacteraceae bacterium | reverse complement strand
AGATCGTCGACGTACGACGCGAACTTGGCCGGCACCTTCTTCGCTGCCAGCTCGGTGATCGCCGCCTGCCCTGCTGCAGCGTCGCCCGACTTGTGGTCGAGATAGATATAGTTGAACTTTGGTCCTCCAGCAGCCTCGATGTGTTTGGCCGCGAGATCGAGACCGCGGCTCATCGTCTTGCCGTAGAACGACCCGGTTCCAGTCAGCGCCAGCACCGCACCGAGATCGATCGTCAATCCTTTGCCGGACGTAGCGGGATCGATGGCGAGCATCTTGCTCAGCGAACCACCAATGTCACTGCCGCCACCGCCGCCACCTGTTGTCCCGCTTGTTCCGCCTGACACAGTGGTGCCGGAGCCCCCACCGGCCGTGGTCGGGCTGGACTTCTTGCTGCTGCTACATGCAGCGAGAAATGCCGCGCCGGCTACACCACTCATACCGAGCAGCAGCGACCTTCTCGTGACGCGACCATCGTGCACGTACCTCGCTTCTTGATGCTCCCCCATTGTGATCGCTCTCTTTCTCGAGTCGTTCGAAATTATTTGGGGAGGTGGATCCACCGAGTCGGCACGCCAGATGCCGGACAGCGAGTACTTTCCCCTGAACACGCCGGCACCCCCTAGGCGGTGGCGGTTCAAAACCCGACGCTAATGCATCGTTGGATGCCTTACAAGTCAGAGTTGACGAAGTTGTCGACTTTGTCATAGGGCATTGGCGGGCGCATTCAGTCCCAGCGTCCGCGCTACAACCTTTGGTCGAGCATGACGGCAAATCGCCGGACTTCGACGACATCGGACATTGCCGGATGGGCCGGGTTGAGCAGCACGTTGCGCTCTCCGCTGCGAGGGTCTACGACTGCACTCGGCACCGCCATAGCCAGCCGGCGACCGGCAGCGACCCATTCCGAACCAACCCGCTGAGTGACCGCGGCGTCAGTGGGCCAAGACCGTCTCAGCGACGTCACCTCCAACATCTCGACGGCGTCGTCTGGCAATTCCAACTCGATCGCGGTGTAGGCGACGCGTGCGCCGACGAGATGCACTGCCAACTCGAGAGTGGCCAACGCAAGAGAATCGGCGAGGTACACGACCCTTGTGCCCACCCGGTTCCATCGACCACCGAACGCCGCAGCACCCTCACCGGACAACGCTGCAGCAGTGTGCCTGGTAGACGTCATCCGCCAGAGCTGCATCAGGTGAAGACGCCGTGGTCCAAGCGACCGAGTAGAGCGAACACCGAATCAGCGCCCACCTCGGTGCCCGCGACATCCAGCGGCGTGCGACGGCCGAGCGCGCGACTCGGTGTTGTCAGCCACACCCGCGCAGTGGCAGTGCCACCGGTTACGTCAGCAGCACGGGCGATCAGGCGAGTGAGACGCGCAGTGCGGTCGCTCTCCAACAGATCCAGCACTCCGGCCTGCTTGCGACGAGCCCACGTGCGCGGGGCGATCTGCAACCACTCGAGTAGCGCCGGCATCGGCATCTCTAGAACACGGGCAAGGTTCGCGACAGTGCCGACATCAACGCCGTTGCGTACCTCGCTCTCGTCCAGAGCAACGATTCGCAGTGCAGCCGAAGATGCCATGTGGCTGAGCCTATCGCGCCATATGGCCGCTGATCAGCTACGTCGGGCGTTCAACAATGCGGTGACCATCTTGCCGTCGGCCTTGCCATGACTGGCCTTCATCACCGCACCCACCAGAGCACCCATCGCCTTGCCCTCACCGGCCAGGAACTTCGCCCAAACCTCGGCGTTGGCAGCGATAGCGGTGTCCACCAGTGCGGCGAGCTTCTCGTTGGACATCGCTTCGAAGCCCTTCGCGGCGGCGATCGCGACGGCGTCACCGCCGCCACCGGCAACGAGCTCGGCCAACACCGTCTTGGCTTGTGTGGCGGTGAGCTTGCCTTCGACCTCGAGCGTGGTCAGCACAGCCAGATCCGTAGCCGGCACCTGCGGCTCCGAACCCTGTTCGGCGAATGCCTCCTTGACGTGCACGAGGGCCCGGTTCACATCACCGCCGACGTGGCCGACGGCAAGCACGTAGTCGTCCTGGCCGCGGTCGACCACGACCATTGCGGCCTCGCTGTCGGGGGCCACGCCGGTCGCCTCGGCGAGGCGTGCGCGGCGCGCCCCGGGAAGCATCGGAAGCGCATCACGCACGGCCTCGATCCACTCCCTCGACGGGTCCAGCGGCACCAGATCCGGCTCCAGGAAGTAGCGGTAGTCGTCGGCGTCCTCCTTGCTGCGCAAGGTATGCGTGCGACTGTCGTTCTCATCCCAGTGACGGGTCTCCTGGCGCACCGACTCGCCGGCTTCGAGCAGGTCGATCTGGCGCCTGGCCTCGTACTCGATGGCCCGCCCGATGGACCGCACGCTGTTCACGTTCTTGATCTCACAGCGCGTGCCGAACGGCGCACCCGGCTTGTGCACGCTGACGTTGGCGTCGACGCGCATCGATCCTTCCTCCATCCTGGCATCGGAAGCCCCAACCGCCAGCAGGATGCCGCGCAGTTCGGTGACGTACTGGCGGGCCTCCTCGGAAGTACGGATGTCGGGACGGCTGACGATCTCCACCAGCGGTACCCCGGCCCGATTGAAGTCGATCAACGAGTAGGTGCTGCCATGAATGCGACCGCCGGAACCACCGAAGTGGCTGCTCTTGCCGGTGTCCTCTTCGAGATGGGCGCGCTCCACACCGATGCGCTTCCCGTCGGGCAACGCGAGGAAGCCGTCGACGTTCAACGGCCGGTCGTACTGGCTGATCTGATACGCCTTTGGCATGTCCGGGTAGAAGTAGTTCTTGCGGTGGAACGTGCACGACTGGATCGTGCAGTTCAACGCCAGCCCGATCCGCATCGCCAGTTCCACGGCCTCGCGGTTCAGAACCGGCAGGGCTCCCGGCAATCCCAGGGTGACAGGGTCGATGTTCGTGTTCGGCTCGTCGCCGAAGCGGTTCGGGCTGGCAGAGAACAACTTGGTCGCCGTTGCCAGTTCGACATGAACTTCTAGTCCGACCACCAACTGCCAGTCGCCGGGCAGTCCGTCGAGCTCGCTCATCTCTCTACCTCCAGCGGTTTACCAACAGTGCCGACCGCGAGCGCGGCGCGTTCCAGCGCAGCGGCGGCCCGGAACATCTGTGGCTCACCGAGAGCCCCGGCAAGCACTTGAACTCCGACTGGCAGGCCATCGGTGCCGGTGCCGAACGGCACGCTCATGCCGGGGTGTCCAGCAAGGTTGGTTGGAATCGTGTACACGTCACAGAGGTACATCGCCAGCGGGTTGTCGCCCTTCGACCCGAACGGGAATGCGACGCTCGGAGAAGCCGGCGTGAGCAGCACGTCGGCGTGCTGATATGCCCGGTCGAAGTCGTCGGCGATGAGTCGGCGGACCTTCAACGCCTTGCCGTAGTAGGCGTCGTAATAACCAGCGCTCAACGCATAGGTGCCAAGCATGATCCGCCGCTTGACCTCCTCGCCGAAGCCGGCCTGGCGCGTTGCCGAGTACATTGCGTTGGTGTCCGCCGCCTCCACGCGCAGTCCGTAGCGGACTCCGTCGTAGCGGGCCAGGTTGCTACTGGCCTCGGCCGGGGCGATGAGATAGTACGCGGTGAGGCCGAAGCTGAACGCCGGCACCTCGACGTCGACGATCTTTGCTCCAGCTGCGGCAAGAGCCTCGAATGCTGCCTCCAGCCGCTCGGAGACATCGTCGTCGGCGCCTGCCGGCAGGTCGGTGATACGACCGACTCGCAAGCCTTCGACGCCGTGGTCGAGCACGCCGCGCAGCGATGGTTGCGGTTGCGGGATGGACGTCGAATCGAGTGGGTCGTGGCCACCGATCACGTCGAGTACGAGGGCCGCATCGGCCACGTTGGTGGTGAACGGACCAATTTGGTCGAGGCTGCTGGCAAACGCGACGAGGCCATAGCGACTGACGTAGCCGTAGGTCGGCTTGACCCCGACGACGCCGCACAACGCAGCCGGCTGGCGGATTGAGCCACCGGTGTCGCTGCCCAGAGCGACCGGGGCGAACCCGGCCGCCACCGCAGCCGCGGCTCGAGCCTGGTCGTTCAGCACGAGGTTGAAGGCGTGGATCTCCGGCTCACGGGC
>JBDSMK010000370.1:0-7425 GCA_039915905.1 Ilumatobacteraceae bacterium | reverse complement strand
TGCATCCACCGACCTGCAGCGACCCGGCCGGAGCGATCACCTCTACCTGATGGCCGAGCGCCGTCAGGCCGAGAACGAGGCTGTGCAGCGTGAGCTCGACTCCGCCGCCGATCCCCGAGCCCAACGGGCCTACGGGCGTAGAGGCGATCAGGATTCGACGACTATGCATACCTGGCATACCTGCCATACCTGGCTCCGACGATTGGATCACGGGATGGCCGGTGCCGTCCTCGCCCTCGTCAACGCCGACGCCACGCCAGATGTTCCCTGGTGGGAGATCTCGGCCTCGCCGGTCTGCACCCGCCACAACGCGCCGTACAGGCCGCCGAGCGCGACCAGTTCCTCGTGGGTGCCGGATTCGATCACCGCTCCGGCTTCCATCACGTGGATTCGGTGTGCGTGGCGCACCGTCGACAGGCGGTGGGCGATGACGATGGTGGTCCGCCCAGCCGACACCTTTGACAACGAGCGTTGGATTGCCGCCTCGGTCTCGTTGTCTACCGACGAGGTGGCCTCGTCGAGGATCAAGATGGCCGGATCGCGCAAGATCGCCCTGGCGATCGTCAGCCGTTGACGCTGTCCACCAGAGAGCTTCTGGCCGCGCTCGCCGACCGTCGTCTCGTAGCCTTTGGGCAGTGATTCGATGAAGGTGGAGATCTCGGCCAGCTCGGCGGCCTGGCGCAGATCGGCATCGGATGCATCCGGCCTGCCATAGGTGAGGTTCTCCCGGATCGTGCCATGGAACAAGAACACGTCCTGAGCGACGAAGCCGGTCGACCCACGCAGCGAGGTGAACGACAACCGGTCGATCGCCACGCCGTCGAGGGCGATCCGACCACTGGTCGGTTCATACAACCTCAGCAGCAGCTTCACCACCGTCGACTTACCCGACCCCGTGGCTCCGACGATCGCGTGGGTCTCGCCGGCGGGCACATGGATCGAGAGACCTTTGAGCACCTCGTCACCGGTCTGGTCGTAGGCGAAGTGGACATCGTCGAAGGTCACTTCGCCACGCACCGGCATCGGCAGGTCGAGGGTCCCCGGCAGGATTTGGGCCGGCGTGCTCAGCAGACCGAAGATGCGCCTGCAAGAGGCCATTGCCCGCTGGTACAGGTCCAGCGTTTCGCCGAGGTCGACCAGCGGCCACAGCAGCCGCTGGGTCATGTACACCAAGGTGGAGAACAGCCCGACGGCCAGGTCACCACGCAACGCCGCTCGTCCTCCGACGACCAGCGTCATCGTGAACCCGGCCAGCACCGCCGTGCGGATCAACGGGCGGAACGCAGTGGAGTAGCGGATCGCTTCGCGGTTGGCTTGGCGATACGCGTTGCTGTCGGCGTCGACTCGCGCCACCTCACGCTGCTCGGCGTTGAACGCCTTGATGGTGGCGACGCCGCCGAGTCCGTTGGTCAAACTGTCGCCGATGGTCCCGGCCGCCGCCCTGACCCTGGTGTAGCGCGGTTGCAATCGACGCTGATAAAGCAACGATCCGGCCACGATCACCGGTATCGGCAGGAACGCCAGCAGGGCGAGCAGCGGCGAGATCACCGCGAACGTGATGCCCAGCAGGCCTACGTTGGCGGTGACCAGGATCAGCTTGTGCGGGCCCATGTCGAGGAACCTCTCGAGTTGGTTGACGTCGTCGTTGAGGATCGTCATCAGTCCGCCGGAGGTGCGGTCCTCGAAGTACGCCATCTCCAGCGCCTGCACGTGGCGGTAGCAGTCCATCCGAGCTTCATGCTCGATGGATTGAGCCAGATTGCGCCAGTTCAAGATGGCGACGTACTCCGTCGCCGATTCGGCCAACCAGATCAGCACGGTTACCCCGACCAGCACACTCAACTGGGTGAAGGGGTCTGTCACGCCGATCAGGCGCCCGACGAAAGACTGCTTGCCAGTCGCGCTGTTGACCACCAGATCCACCGCCGCGCCGATCAGTAGTTCGGGGGCGATATCGCAGATCTTGTTCAGCAGCGACATCGTGAAGGCGAAGATCACTCGCGGCCGGTGCCCTTTGGCGTACCGCCACAGGTCGCGCAACGGTGGGCTGTCCGACAGACGCACAGCGGTGGACGAGGTGGTGGGCATCACCGCCGACGATACGACTCGGGCCTGGCGGCAATCGCTTCGTTCAGGTTCCGCCAGGCGCCAACGGGTAGCCGACCTCCCAAAGGCACAGACCGTGGGGCGGGGCCACCTGGCCGGCGGCGTCGCGAGATCTGGCGAGCAAGATCGAGCGCATCTCGCCGGCGTAGCGCCGGCCGACACCGATGTCGACCATCGTGCCGACGAGCGAGCGAACCATCTGATGACAAAACGACTGGCCGCGGATTTCGAACAGCAGCAGTCGCTCTGTCTGATCGTGTGGCACCCGACGCCATTCGGCGCGCAGAATCCGCCGGGTCAGCGACGGCTCCGGTACGTCGGGGGCCACCTTCGGCCGCCGACAGAACGAGGAGAAGTCGTGTTCGCCGATCACCGGGTCGCACGCCAACCGCATCACTGCCAGATCCAGCGGTTGCGGCACATGCCAGGTGCTCGCTGCAAGCAGCGGATTGCCCACCGGATCGTTGAGTACCAGATAGCGGTAGTGCCGCCACTCGGCGCTGAACCGGGCACTGAACTGCGGGTCCGCTGCCCAACCGGCCTCACGCACCACCACATGCGGGGCGAGGATGCGATTGAGCCTGTGGGTCAGCGCGGCGAGATCGGTGTCTTGCGGCAGATCGAGGCTGACCACCTGACCCCAGCCGTGCACGCCGGCATCGGTGCGCCCGGCGCCCACCAGTACCACCGGCACCCGCACCACTGTTTCCACTGCGGCGCGTAGCACGCCCATCACCGTCGGCTGACCGGAGGGGGCCGTCTGCTCGGCGAACCCGTGAAACGGGCTGCCGTCGTAGGCCACCGTGAAGCGGGCCCGGCAAACCATCCTTGGCAGCCTACGAGGTGCCAAGGATGTCAGCTGCGCCGGCCCGGCAGATCGCTCTACGGCCTGCGTCTCCGACGGTCGCGGCGTTGCACGTGATCGATCCACGAACCCAACGCAAGGATCACGAACACGATCGCCAGCACCCAACCGACCCAACGCAGGTCCGGCGGGCACAACGCCAACAACAGCAGCGACAGCCCGCCGCTCATCAGGAAGAACACCGCCCGACGATCGATGTTCATCGCAGCATCGCGACCAGCCAGTAGGTCAACATCGCGACTCCGGCCGCCCCGGGGATCGTCAGCACCCAAGCCCACACCACTCGCCGAGCAACGTTCCAACGCACGGCCGACATCCGTTCAGCCGAGCCGACACCGACGATCGCCCCCGTGATCGTGTGCGTGGTGCTCACCGGGATCCCGTTGTAGGAGGCGAAGAACAACGTGGCCGCCGCCGCCGACTCTGCACATACCCCACCCATCGGCTGGAGCCTTGTGAGCTTGGTGCCCATCGTGCGCACGATGCGCCAACCACCCAACATCGTGCCGAGTGCGATCGCGCCATGGCACGACAGCACGACCCATAGCGGGATGCCGTCGGCTTGGTGCAACGCGTTGGCGTCCAGCCTGTTGGCTCCAACCAGAAGCAGAGCGATGATGCCCATCGTCTTCTGCGCATCGTTGGCCCCGTGACCGAGGCTGAACGCGGCAGCCGATACCAGTTGCAAGGTGCGGAACGTGCGATTCACCCTTCGCCGGTTACGCGCTCGGTGAACGATCCACATCACCGCGATGATCAGGATGAACGCCAGTGCCAGGCCCATCAGCGGCGAGTAGAAGATGAACGCGGTGGTCTTGCGCAACATGTCGAGGTCCACCACGTGACCACCGGATTTGGCGATCCCAGCGCCTACCACCCCGCCGATCAGGGCGTGCGAAGACGACGACGGCAGGCCGAGGTAGGCGGTCAAGACGTTCCAGAACACAGCACCCATAAGACCGGCGAAGATCAACCCGACGGACACGACGTTGCTGTCCACGATCTTGGCAATTTCGTTTGCCACCTTCATCGGAAGCACGGCGAATGCGATGAAGTTCCAGAACGCAGCCCACAGCACCGCCTGCCACGGCTTCAGCACCCGAGTGGCCACCACCGTGGCAATCGAGTTGGCGGCGTCATGGAACCCGTTGACGAAGTCGAACACCAATGCGATCGCCACCACGGCGAACACCAACAACGTGGCCATCAGTCAGGCGTGCTTGACGGCGATTGCCTGGATCACGTCGCTGGCATCTTCGACCGCGTTGATCGAGCGCTCCACGGCTTCCACCACGTCTTTCCACTTCAAGATCTCGAGAGCCTCGTGATGGCCGCTGAACAGCTCCGCCATGATCCGCCGGAACGTCGCGTCGGCCTCGCTCTCCAGCCGATCGATCTCGTCGAGGAACGTAGTCAACTCGTTGAGCGTGCGCAATCGGCCAACCAGTTTGACGTTGGCTTCCGCGATCTGGCGCAGCAACCGCACCTGCTCTTCGACGCCCGGCAGCGGCGTGGAGAGGTGGTGCTGCAACGCCGAATCCGCGGCGGCACGCATCTCGTCAAGCACGTCGTCGAGCGAGTTGGCCAGCTGTTGGATGTCCTCCCGATCGAACGGGGTGACGATCGACGTCTCCAAGCGACTGCGCACCGACCGCATCACCTCGTCACCGGCACGCTCGGCGGCGATGATCGACTGAACCCGCTCCGCTACCACCGGCAACGACGTCATCAACTTCTCGACCTCGATAGCGGTCTCGGCTGCATACCGTGCTTGACGCTCGAACAAAGGGTAGAAACCCTCGTCTCGCGGGATCAATCGGAATCGCATCAGCTTCGAGTAGCGACGACCTACACCAGTTCGATGCGGGCCATCGGGGCGTTGTCACCCTGGCGCGGACCGAGTTTCAAGATTCGCAGGTACCCGCCGTTGCGGTCCTCGTAACGAGGCGCGACGTCGGCGACCAACTTGTTGGTCATCTCCTTGTCGCCCAGGTAGCTCTGGATCTGACGGATGCGGTGGATTCGCATCGGGCTCGACTCATCCTGGGCCTTCTTCGCCTTGGTGATCAACTTCTCGGCGATCGGGCGTAGTGCCTTGGCCTTGGCCTCGGTGGTGACGATGGCCTCGGCTGCGATCAGTGACGCGGTCAGGTTGGCCATCATGAGTCTTTGGTGTTGCGAGCTACCGCCGAAGTTGCGGGCTCGACGCGGTGTTGCGGGCATGGCGTTCTCTCAGTTCGTGGGGGATGATCGACGGTTCGGACGATCAGCCGCGCAGCGTCAGGCCGCGCTCGTCGAGCTTCTGCTTCACTTCGTCCAGGCTCTTCTGTCCGAAGTTGGTGATGTTCAACAGGTCGTCCTCGGTCTTGGTGAGCAGTTCGCCGACAGTGTTGATCTGGGCCCGCTTGAGACAGTTGCGCGGGCGCTCCGACAGATCGAGGTCCTCGATCGGGAGCTCCAGATCGGGAGACACGGCAGCAGTGCTGGCGACATCGCCGAGCTCGAGGCCGCGCGGCTCGTCGCTCAGGTTGGCGACCAGGTCTACCAGCGAGCGCAGCGTCGCACCGGCGGACGCCAACGCCTCGCGGGGAGTGACCGAACCGTCCGTCTGGATGTCGATCACCAGCCGCTCGTAGTTCGTGCTCTGCTCCACACGAGTCGGCTCGATCTCGAACATCACCCGGCGTACCGGGGAGAAGATCGCGTCGATCGGGATGACCCCGATGGTGCGGTTCTGGCTGTCACGGTCACATGACAGGTAGCCACGACCGTTGCCCACCGTCAGGTCCAGCGCCAACCGCGCCTTGGAGTTCAACGTCGCGATGTGGAGGTCCTTGTTGAGGATCTCGATGTCGCTTGGGCACTTGATGTCCCCGGCTGTCACATCGGCCGGGCCGCGGATGTCCAGGCGCAGCACGACCTCGTCCTCGCTGGTGGAGGTGAGCACGATGTCTTTGATGTTGAGCACGAGGTCGGTGATGTCCTCGGAAACACCGGCAATCGTGTCGAACTCGTGCAGCGCGTCGTCGAAGCGCACAGCGGTGATAGCAGCGCCGGGGATGCTGGACAACAGGGTGCGGCGCAGCGAGTTGCCGATGGTATGGCCGAAGCCGGGCTCGAGCGGGCCCACGGCGAACCGCTGACGGGTGACGTGGTCCTCGCCGATTGCTTCGACGGTGGGGCGCTGGATGACGAGCATGTGGGTGAGCCTCTGTCTCTCGTGGGCCAATATCAGGGCAGCGGCGTTGTTGCTGCCGCTGCGCGGAGTGAAATGCGGATTACTTGGAGTACAACTCGACGATGAGCGACTCGCGCACAGGAACGTCGATGTGGTCACGCTGGGGAAGGTCGCGCACCGTGACCTGCTTGCCGCCATCGCCGGCCTCCAACCAACCCACCAGGGAGCGGTCGAGGGTGTCGATGTTGTGTTGGATGACGATCATCTGCTGGGCCTTGGGGGCCAGCTTGACGACCTCGCCTTTGCGGACGCGGTAGCTGGCGATGTCGACCCGTTTGCCGTCGATCTGCACCAGGCCGTGGTTCACGAACTGACGCGCCTGGGGACGGGTGCTGGCCCAACCCGCGCGGTAGACGACGTTGTCGAGGCGCTGCTCGAGCAGTCGCAGCAAGGTCTCGCCGGTGGGGCCGGGGAGTCGCACGGCCTCCTCGTAGGTGTTCTTGAACTGCCGTTCGAGCACGCCGTAGATGTACTTCGCCTTCTGCTTTTCCTGCAGCTGGGCAAGGTACTCACTGCCGGCGTTGCGGCGGCGGGTGCTGCCGTGCTGGCCGGGCGGGAAGGGGCGGCGCTCAAGTGCCTTGCGACCCTTTTCGTTTTCGAAGATGTTGGTGCCCAGGCGGCGCGAGATGCGCACCTTGGGGCCGGTGTAACGAGCCATGTGATCAGGTCCTACGGCGCTTGGGCTGACGGCAGCCGTTGTGGGGAACTGGGGTGACGTCCTTGATCGAAGTCACTTCGATACCGGTGCTCTGGATGCTGCGAACTGCAGTGTCGCGTCCCGAACCCGGGCCTTTGACCTGCACTTCGACTCGACGTAGGCCGTGCTCCATTGCAGCCCGAGCGGCCTTCTCGGCAGCCATCTGGGCGGCATACGGGGTGCTCTTGCGTGAGCCCTTGAACCCGACTCCGCCGGACGAAGCCCAGGAGATGACGTTGCCTTCGGTGTCGGTGATCGACACGATCGTGTTGTTGAACGAGCTCTTGATGTGCACGACACCGTTGGTGACGTTCTTGCGCTCGCGTTTGCGGGGGCGGCGACCGCCCGGCTTCGGCTTCGCCATTACTTCCTCACAGCCTTCTTCTTGTTGGCGACGGTTCGCTTCGGACCCTTGCGAGTGCGTGCGTTGGTATGCGTGCGCTGCCCGTGAACGGGAAGGCCCTTGCGGTGACGGATGCCCTGATAGCAGCCGATCTCGATCTTGCGCTTGATGTCTTG
>JBDSMK010000368.1:0-3052 GCA_039915905.1 Ilumatobacteraceae bacterium | reverse complement strand
CGGAGAAACCAACCGGCGGACTGCAGACGCTCACCCTGATCGTGGGCCAACGGCGCATCGCAGACGCGCGCACCGGCGCCGAACGCGGGGTCGCCACTGCCGCAGCCACTTCCTTGGCGCGCGACCTGGCGAACACCCCACCCGTCGACCTCACCGCCCGGGCGATGGCCGACCGGGCCGTCTCGGTTGGGGCAGCCAGCAACTTGCAGGTCGAGGTATTCAATCGCGATCAGCTGCTGGCGATGGGGTGTGGCGGCATGGTCGGAGTCAACGCCGGCAGCGTCGAGCCCCCACGTATGGTCCGGCTGACGTACGCACCGGCCAAGCCGGTCGGCCATCTGGTGCTCGTCGGCAAGGGTGTGATGTACGACTCCGGCGGGATCAGCCTGAAGCCCAGCGACGGCATGCATGCACTGATGAAGATGGACATGAGCGGTGCTGCCGCGGTGCTGGCGGCGATGAGCGCGTTGGCTGCGCTCGGCTGCAGGAGCACTGTCACCGGTTACCTGATGTGCACCGACAACCTTCCATCGGGGAGCGCGATGAAGCTCGGTGACGTACTCACGTTCCGCAACGGCAAGACCGCCGAGATCATGAACACCGATGCCGAGGGCCGGTTGGTGCTGGCCGACGGGTTGTCGCTGGCAACCGAGGCGAAGCCCGACGCGATAGTGGACATCGCCACACTCACCGGTTCGTGCATCGCCGCACTTGGCCAGAGCATGGCCGGCGTGTTCACCAACAACGACGAGTTCGTCGCCCAGGTCAAGCAGGCGGCGCAGGCGACCGACGAGCCGGTATGGCAGTTGCCTCTGGAGAAGAGCTACCGCAAGCTGCTCGACTCGAACGTCGCCGACATGAAGAACGTCGGCGGGCCGTACGGCGGGGCGATCATCGCCGCACTGTTCCTCTCGGAGTTCGTCGGCGACGTGCCGTGGGCCCACCTCGACATCGCAGGGCCGATGAACAGCGAGACCGATTCCGGATGGAAGTCGAAGGGCGCCACCGCGTTCGGCACGCGGTTGTTGATCGAGTTGGCCACTACGTTCCGGCCGCCGGCCGGCTGACTCGCTGATCACACGTTGACAGCGCCGGCCACGTCCGGTGGCACACCCAGCGACAGCAACTGGCGTTCCACGATTCCGGGATCATCGCCCGCTTCGACCATCGCCGCAGCCAGCAGCCGTGCTCGGCGAGGTTGATCGCGCACGGTCGCCGCCCCGGGTCTCGCAGCCCATTCGCGATGCATCGCCCGCAAGCTTTCCGGCATCCTCATCAGATGGCGGCTGCCCACCGGCGGCAGGCTTCGCCGGACGGCCAGCCCACCGTCGAACGGCTGGGCGACGCCGAACAGCACACACCGGTTCAGCGAACGCACGAAAGGGTTGCTGATCCCGGGTGTGAAGCTCAGACCGAGCGCCCCGGCGGTGTCGGCGAGATCCAGTTCGTAGCCCAACGGGTACCGGTCGAGTCCCTGCACCAGCCGGCGCACCAGCCAGGTGGCGGTCGGCCCGAGCACGGTGAGCCAGAACAGCTCGACGTACATCGAGCGAACATCGTGACCGATCGAATCGACCACCGGATCGTGCCACGGCACGATCATCAGCGTCGGTTCGTCCACCGGTACCTCTAGCTGCAGAACGGACATGCGGGCCTCCCCTGGAGTCGATTGCGCCGGGTCGATGCAATGGAATGAATGGGGGAAGACGTCACCGACAATGAGGACGACGTGGCGCGCTGAAACGGCAAAATTCCGGTGAACGGTCGGGACAACTAATCTTGACCTGGTCGGTAGTGTTTAGTCATGGCAACGTTTCGTGATTTGCTTCAGGCAGCCAAGGCCGAGATCGATGAGGTCGACCCCTCAGGGGCCGCGGAGCGCATCGCCGCCGGGGCGACGGTTCTCGACGTGCGTGAACCCGACGAGTACGACGAGGGCGCCCTGCCAGGCGCGATCCACATCCCCCGTGGTCATCTCGAGGCTCAGGTGGAGGGCCGCCTGTTGGACAAATCGGCTGATGTCGTCGTCTACTGCGCGGGCGGCGTGCGCAGCGCGTTTGCTGCGAGAACGTTGCAGGAGCTGGGCTACTCCGACGTGCACTCGTTGATCGGCGGTTTCGGCAGGTGGAAGGACGAGGGCCGACCGTGGTCCACGCCGGTCACGTTGACCCCTGAACAACGCGTCCGCTACATGCGCCACCTGCTGATGCCAGAGGTCGGTGTCGAGGGCCAGACCAAGCTGCTGGCGAGCAAGGTGCTGCTGATGGGTGCTGGCGGCCTCGGCTCGCCCGCCGCGCTGTACCTCGCCGCCGCCGGTGTCGGCACGATCGGCATCATCGACATGGATGAGGTCGATGCCAGCAACCTGCAACGCCAGATCCTGCACAACCTCGAGCGCATCTGTGACCGCAAGGTGGACTCGGCGAAGAAGACGATCAACCTGCTCAACCCAGATGTCAACGTGATCCCCTACGACACTCGGTTGGATGCCAGCAACGTGATGGAGATCGTCGATGGTTACGACGTGATCGTCGACGGCGCCGACAACTTCCCGGTGCGCTACTTGCTCAACGACGCCAGCGTGAAGGCCGGCATACCGATCGTTCACGGAAGCATCTTCCGCTTCGAGGGGATGGTCAGCGTCTTCGATCCGAAGAACGGGCCGACTTACCGCGACATGGTTCCAGAACCACCGCCTTCGGAATTCGCCCCTAGCTGCGCCGAGGCCGGCGTGCTCGGTGTTCTTCCGGGTCTGGTCGGCTGCATCCAGGCCGTGGAGACGATGAAGATCATCCTCGGTATCGGTGAGCCGCTGATCGGGCGGATCCTGTCGCTCGACACCACCGACATGAGCTTCCGCACGTTCAACCTGCGCCCCGACCCCACCAACGAGGTCACCTGGGCTAACCGCGACCGGATCCAGATCAAGGACCTCGAGGGGCTTTGTGCCCCGGGTCTGTCGCACTGAGCGGTCACCAGTTTGGTAACGCGCTCGGATGGCGATCCACGGGTCGGCTTCAAGCCGACGACGGTGGTGTTCGATTTCGACGGC
>JBDSMK010000264.1:0-4240 GCA_039915905.1 Ilumatobacteraceae bacterium | reverse complement strand
AATCGTCGGATTCGTCCGGCGGATGGTATCCAGATCCTCGCGGTCGGTACGAGTACCGCTACTTCGATGGTCATGCCTGGACGCCAAATGTGGCGACGAACGGTGTTTCAGGGTTCGACGCCTAGTCCCGAACCCCCGTGAAGAGTTGGCGGGAATGGTAACGGTCGAAGACCGCGCTCTCAGTACATGTATGTCGCTACATGCCGGGGTGGGCCGTTCTTTCGGAGAGCCGGTGGAGCATAATTGAGACTACGAAGTCGGTGGTGGGAGCACGAGGGGCCCCCGAACGGGACCGAATGTGAGGTACAACGGTGACCCCTGCGGCGAACAGCCAAGACACCGGCGCTGACGGAAGCGCCGGTGTCTTTGGCTTCGCCAGAGCCTCCCAGCGGCCCACTGCTCAGATGTTGCTCGCAGTGCACGTCGCGACCGACGAGATCATGTCGGCAATTCGATGCGCGTGCGATGCCAGCGGCGCGGGGTCAACGCGGCCGGCTCGGGCTGGCAGGCTGTGGCTGATAGACGCCGACAACGCGGCAGACATCGCGCGCTGCCTTGTGGTCTACGGCAGGCCGCAATGGGACGACCCGGCGGCTCCGAACGTCAGTTGGCGGGTGCTGATCGAAGTGATCTACGACGCCGTCGAGTCGTTGGTGGTGGTCACGCCCATCAGTTGGCGGAACCGCGGTGCGTTTATCCGCAACGGCCGGAAACTGGAGGCGTTTCGCAACGACCTGGTGCGGCGCGTTGGAGCGCTCGACCCGTCGGTCGCCGAACTTTCGACGGCCGAGGCGCTGGCCCGTCCCCGCCGCGATCACCGCCGTCACGTTCTCAACGCGGTCATCGCGCCCGCCGTCGCCGTTGCCGTCGCTGGTGCCTCAGACAACTGTCGCGGTCACGTAGCGCCGTACGCCGGCGGTCATGACTTGAGCCAGGACCTCGGCCCGATCATCTCGCCAGTTCCATTCGGAGTCCGGCGGCATCCCAATTTGGATCCATCGGCAATCGACTGATCGCCCGCCCGGCAGCGCGCCTGGCAGTCCAAACCAGCGCGGTTGCCTGCAGCAGGTGCACCTGCGCCGCCCCCGCAGGCGGCACGCGCAGGATCACTTCCTCCACGCCCGGCAACTTGTTGCGGATCAACGCCATCCGCTCCAGCACGCCGTCCTGCTGGTACGGCGAGGAGCGCAGCGGCAGGTCGTTGTTCAACACCGTGAACGACAGGTCCGGATGAGCGGCGAAGAACGAACGCTGATGAAACGGCTGGAACTCCTGCTCCGCCTCACGCCACCACCGGAACTGGCGGAAGTCGCTGTTGGTCAACCACGGCTCCAACGCCAATGCCTCGTCACGGGTTCGGGCGCGAAGCGCGGCCCGCGACGGCACGCTGCGGAATCCGTTGCGCCGCGGCCACCCGACGATCGCCCTCGCCTCATCATCGCACGGCCGGAACCGGCCCCGCGGCTGATCGAAGAACCCCACCGGCGCAAAGATCGCGGCGGCATCGAACTTTGGCTTGAAGTCGAGCACGTCGAGCAACGTCGGCAGGACCATCGGATCCTCCACGTTCACGGTCACTCCCGCCAGGCGGGCCGGCACGATCAGCCATCCGCCCGGGCACGGCACGATGCCACCGATCATCTTGTACGGCAGTTTGCTGGCGACCATCAGGTCACCTGCTCCCGATGAGTTGGCCAGAGCCGCTGGTGGCCGCCTGCCCGGCAGTCAACGTCGCCTGCGCCTGCATCTGCGAGCGAACCGTCGCCGCCTGGGCCATGATCTCCTTCGGGTAGGCGCTGATCGAGGCCGCTGTCTCGAAGCTGATGATGCCGCTGGCCACCAACCGGGCGAGATCCATCTCGATGGTCTGCATGCCCTCCTGTTGGCCGGAGATCATCGTGTTGCGCAACTGGCGGGTCTTGCCTTCACGCAGCAAGTTGCGCACCGCGTCGTTGGCCATCAGCACCTCGTACGCGGCCACCCGGCCACCGCCTTCGGCCGGCAGCAGACGCTGGCTGATAACACCCTGCAGCGAACCCGCCAACTGGATCTGGATCTGATCGCGCCGCTCCGCCGGGAACACGTCGACGATGCGGTCGAGAGCCTGCGAGGCGTCGTTGGTGTGCAACGTGGCGAACACGAGGTGACCTGTCTCTGCCAGGGTCATCGTGATCGAGATCGAATCCAGGTCGCGCATCTCACCGAGCAGGATCACATCGGGGTCCTCGCGCAGCGCACTGCGCAATCCGTCCGGAAAGCTGTTCACATCGGTGCCGACCTCACGCTGGTTGACCATCGCCATCTTGTGATCGTGGAGGTACTCCACAGGATCCTCGATCGTCAGGATGTGCACCGGCTTGGTGGCGTTGATCCGGTCGATCATCGCCGCCAGCGTGGTGCTCTTGCCGGAACCAGTCGGGCCCACCACGAGCACCAACCCAAACGGCTTGTCGAGCAGCTCCTGGGTAGCCCACGGCGCGCCCATCTCATCGAGCGAGCGGATGCGGGACGGCACGACGCGCAATGCCAGGGCAAACGCGCCGCGTTGCTTGAAGGCGTTGGCGCGGAACCGCCCGTAGCCGGACAAACCGAAGGAGAAGTCAACCTGCAGATCTCGTTCCAGCTCCCGCTTCTGCTCGTCGTTGAGCAGCGACAGCGTCATCCTCTCGGTGTCGTCCGCGCTGATCTGTTCGACTCCCTCGAACGGCACCAGCACGCCGTCGCGCCGGGCCGACGGCGGCCGTCCCGCAGTGATGTGCAGGTCGCTGGCGCCCGCTTCCACACTCACCTGCAACAACTCCACCAAAGCCGGATCTGGATTGAACATCGGACTAGCCTCCCGTGACGCCCGCCGCCGGGAGCGGCGCGTGCATATCTGTCATGACACTTACCTTGACCATCGTTTTCGCCGCCGTGTACGGCCTGCTCATCGGTTCTTTCCTTACCGTCGTGGTCGACCGAGTGCCCCGTGGGGCCTCGATCGTCACGCCCGGATCGGCTTGTGGGAACTGCGGCCTGCGGCTCGGACCGCTGGATCTCGTACCCGTGTTCAGTTGGCTGGCACTGCGCGGCCGGTGCCGACGTTGCCGAACTGCTATCGGCGTCGAACCGCTAGTGCTTGAGTTGCTCACCGCCGCGTTGTTCGCCGTGATGGCCTGGCACTTCCAGCTTTCGTGGGAGATGGCCGCGTTCTGTGTCCTCAGTGCGGGACTAGTCGGGCTCACCTGGATCGACCTGCGGACAAAGCGCCTGCCCCGGGAGATCACCTACGTCACCGCCGCGCTGGGCGTGCCGCTGCTGGTCGTCGGCGCACTGGTTCGAGGCGAACCGCGGCGGATCTGGATGATGGTGCTCGGCGCGATCATCGCAATCTTGGTGATGGGTGCCGTCTACCTCGCCAGTCGAGGCGGGATGGGTGACGGCGACGTGCGCCTCTCGCCGCTGCTCGGTGCGTTCCTCGGGTGGCTCAACCCGGGGATCGTGCCGATCGGACTGTTCTACGGGTTCCTCTCCGGCGCGGTTGTCGGTGTGGTGTTGATGGCCGTGGGCAAGGCAGGGCGCAAGACGGCTGTTCCATTCGGCCCGTTCCTGGCGCTCGGCACGGTGGTGGCGGTGTTCACCGGCCAGCAGTTCATCGACGTCCTGCTGCATCGCTGACCCCGCCCAGCGCCGGCCCTGCCCCGGCGGCCCCCTGTCCGTTCTGATTCAGATTTTGACTACGGGTGGACGTTGTCGACGTGTGAATCAGAACGATGATCGGAGGAGATTTTGCCGGTCTCGCCGGTTCGTTCTCCTCACTGTCGATGTGAACGAAGTAGACGAGGTGCTGATCAGCGTGGCCCACGTCAACCACCAGCTTGTCACTCGCGCCGATATTGCGTCCGCCGGAATTGCGCCGTGGCGCTGGCGGCGCAACGAGGAGCACGGCCAATGGTCGGAGATCATGCCGGGCGTGTGGCACCACGCCGCCGTGGTCCGGACGTGGGAGCTGCGGATCCGCGCCGGGGTGCTGTGGCTCGGCCGCGATGCCGCGATCTTCGGCTTCGCAGCCGCAGCGTGGTGGGCGCTGGACGGGTTCGACGAGGGCCCGGTCCAGTACCTCGTGCCTCATCGGCGCAGGTCGCTGGTGCCGATCGTGGAACTGCACACGACCAGCGCCGACTGGAGTGGCAGCATCCTCTACCACCGCGGTGTGCGGGTCACCTCGGTCACCCGCACGATCACCGATCTGGCCGCGCTC
>JBDSMK010000252.1:0-8611 GCA_039915905.1 Ilumatobacteraceae bacterium | reverse complement strand
GCAGTGCATCGCCGGACCGGCGACCGCCGGCAGCACATCGACCACCACGCCGTCGGCAACGACGACCACCCCACCGGGATCTACCGAGACTGCCACAACGGCTGGTGCCACCTCCGCCGTCACAGCCACCTCCGCCGTCACAGCCGCCGCCAGCAGTGCGCCGGCCTCCGCAGGCCTATTGAAGCGCGATACCCCGACGTCGTCGCCGTCCAGCTCGTCGCCGTCCAGCTCGTCGCCGTCCAGCTCGTCGCCGACAAACGAATCCTCCACTTCGCCATCGGCCACGGTCCCCGGCGCAAGCACCACGGTGCCCGGTGCGCCGACGACAACCGCCGTTGTGTCGGACCCGACCCAGAGCCAGGTGCTTCCGGCTCGTGACGGTGGGCAGTGCTACGTCGGGCCGGCCAGCGGACCGGGTGCTGTGGTCCCCACAGGTGCCAGCGGTGAGGTTTTCCAGAGCGACGCCGCGGCATCTGTACTGCCTGGCGAAGGTTGGGGTGTGACCGTCACCCTGCGCAGCGGATCACAGGGTGAAGGCGTGTGGAACCAATTGGCGGCCGCCTGCCACGGTAAGACCCAGGCCTGTCCCAGTGGTCAATTGGCGATCGAACTCGACGGCACCATCATGTCCCACCCGACGATGAACCAGTCGTCATACGCAGGCGGTGTGCAGATCTCCGGCAACTTCCAGAAGGGTGAGGCCCAAGAACTTGCCCGCGTGCTGAAGAGCGGCTCGCTGCCGGTGCGGCTGCAGACCCAGACGATCCAGAACGTTTCACCGACACTCGGCCAGGATTCTCTGCGCGCCGCGATCGTGTCCGGCGTTGTGGGCGTGGCCCTGGTTCTGCTGGTCATGATCTTCTACTACCGGGTGCTCGGACTGGTGGTGGTCAGCGGCGTGCTGGTGTCCGGAGCGCTGATCTGGAGCGTCGTCTCATTGCTGTCGCGAACTTCCGGTCTAGCCCTGTCGCTATCAGGGATCACCGGCATCATCATTTCCGTAGGCGTCACGGTGGACTCATATGTCGTGTTCTTCGAACGATTAAAAGACGAGATACGTGCTGGACGGACGATGCGCAACGCGGCGCAGCGTGGCTTCGCTGGCGCCTGGCACACCATCTTGGTCGCCGACCTGGTGTCGCTGATCGGCGCCGTGGTGCTGTGGTATCTCACGGTCGGATCGGTCCGCAACTTCGCCTTCTTCCTCGGCCTGTCGACGCTGATGGACCTTGGGGTTGCCTACTTCTTCACTAGGCCGTCAGTGCTGCTGCTGGCGCGCACAAAGTGGATGGCTCGCCAGAAGGTCATGGGTATCGAGGTCTCAGTCACTGGAAGTCCGGTATGAGCACCGAGATGCAGACACCTGTGTCGCCGACCACCGGCCAGCCGTTCGAACTGCCACCGCGCCGCGGTCTGGGTGGACGTCTTTACCACGGCGAAACCTCAATAGACTTCTACGGTCGCCGGTGGTGGGGCATCGTGTTGTCGATCGTGCTGCTGCTGCTCACCTTCGGATCGCTGCTCATCAACGGTTTGAACCTCGGTATCGACTTCGAAGGCGGTGTCTCCTGGGAGGTGCCTTCGGCGCAGATGACCATCAACGATGCCCGTGTCGTACTCGAGGCGCAGGGTATCCGGGTCGATGGCGCCAAGATCCAAGAGCGCACCTCCACTGCAGGCAAGAACCTTCTGATCCAGGTGGAGAATCAGACCCAGGAGAAGCAGCAGTCGGTCCGTCAGGCGCTGGCAGACAAGGCCGGCGTGCAGGAGAAGGACGTCAGCAGCAACTCGGTCAGCTCCACCTGGGGCAGCAGCATCACCGAAAAGGCGGTCCGCGCCCTGATCGTGTTCCTGGTGCTGGTGGCGCTGTTCATCGCCTGGCGGTTCGAGTGGCGAATGGCCCTCGGAGCGTTGGTCGCGACGATCCACGACGTACTGATATCGGTGGGTGTCTATTCCGTGTTCGGCTTCGAGGTCACCCCTGCGACCGTGGTCTCCTTCCTGACGATCCTCGGCTTCTCGCTCTACGACACCATCGTCGTGTTCGACAAGGTCAAGGAGAACGACTCGAGGTATGCGAACAGCCGCGCGCCGTATGGCGACGTCGTCAACGTGTCGATGAACCAGGTGCTGATGCGTTCGCTGAACACCAGCATCGCCGCCGGGCTGCCGGTGTTGTCTTTGCTTGTTCTCGGCTCGGAGATCATGGGTGCAAACACCTTGCGGGACTACGCCCTGGCCCTCCTGATCGGTCTGATTACCGGCTCGTACTCCTCTATCTTCATTGCCACTCCCATACTGGCGATCCTCAAGGACAGACTCCCGAAGTACAAGAACCGTCCCGAACATGCCACAGGGGACGATCTGGAACGGCTGGTGCTCGGGGCAATGCCCGCCAACCGCACAGAGCGGGTGCGATCGCGGTCGCGTTCCACATTGAGCATCACCGACGTCGCCGAGGCGATGGCGCCAGCCGCGCCGAAGGCAGTGCTGACCCACCCACCGAGGCCTCGCAAGAAGAAGCGTCGCGGTAGCTGAACAGATCGACGACACCGGTCATGCCATAGTCAGTCGAGCCCAGGTACTCTCCTGGTCATGACGATCGCGCCGCACTGGATCGCCGGACACATTCGTGACATCAACGACTACCCCACGCCTGGTATCACCTTCCGCGACATCACCCCGCTATTGGGCGACGCCGTCGCATTCCACGAAGCAATCGACGAGCTGATTGCCCGGTTTCCCGGCATCGAAGCAGATCTGGTGCTCGGCATGGAAGCCCGCGGTTTCATCGTCGCCGCTCCAGTCGCCTACCGGCTGAAGACCGGCTTCGTACCCGTCCGCAAGGCCGGCAAGCTCCCCTGGGCGGTGGTCCGCGAGGAGTACTCGTTGGAGTACGGCACCGACAAGTTGGAGATCCATCGCGATGCGATCCGTCCCGGCGAGCGAGTCCTCGTGATCGACGACGTTCTGGCCACCGGCGGCACCGCGGCGGCCACCTGCCGGCTGGTGCGCGAGCTTGGCGGAGTGATCGTCGGTCTCGGCTTCTTGCTGGAGATTTCCGAGCTTGGTGGGCGCAGCCGCCTCGGCGAGCAGCGCATCGAATGTCTGGCTAGCTACTGATGCCTGCCGTCGGCCGTGTTCTGCCGTGGCGGCGCCATCAGAACGCCGCCGCCGAGGAGCTCACCCCCCTTTTGACGGCGTACCGTCGGCGGCATCCGAAGGCACCGGTAGCGATGATCAACCGGGCCTACGAGACGGCCAAGGAGGCCCACCGCAACCAGGTCCGCAGCAGCGGAGAGAGCTACATCAACCATCCGATGGCCGTTGCCCGGATCGTCGCCGAGATAGGCCTCGACGAGATCTCTCTGGCCGCAGCCCTGCTCCACGATGCGGTGGAGGATACCGAGATAACTCTGGCCGACGTGGAGCTGGGATTCGGCGCTGAGGTCGCTCAGATCGTCGACGGCGTCACCAAGCTGGAGCGCCTCCAATTCGACTCCAAGGAGGCCCAGCAGGCAGCGACGATGCGCAAGATGCTGGTGGCGATGGCCCGCGACCTACGGGTGCTGATCATCAAGCTCGCCGACCGCCTGCACAACATGCGCACGATCGCGGCAATGCCCAGCGAGAAGCAGCGTCGTATCGCCCAGGAGACCCTCGACATCTATGCACCGCTGGCCAACCGTCTGGGGATGCAGGAGGTCAAGCAGCAGCTAGAGGACCTGTCGTTCGCCTCGCTCTACCCGAAGCGATTCGCGGAGCTCGACCATCTCGTCGGTGATCGAACCCCGGAGCGCGAGTCATACCTGGCGAAGGCGATTGCCGAGGTCCAAGGGCGACTCACCGAGTTGCACATCGACGCAGATGTGACCGGCCGCGGCAAGCACATGTGGAGCATCTACGAGAAGATGGTCCAGAAGGGTCGGGAGTTCGACGAGATCTTCGACCTGATCGCGATCCGGGTGATCGTCGACTCGGTGAAGGACTGCTATGCCGCGCTCGGTTGTATTCACGGGCGCTACAAGCCGGTTGTTGGGCGTTTCAAGGACTACATCGCGATGCCCAAGTTCAACCTCTACCAGAGCTTGCACACCACCGTCATCGGGCCTGGCGGCAAGGTCGTGGAGGTGCAGATCCGTACCCGCGAGATGCATCAGCGTGCGGAGTGGGGGGTGGCCGCACACTGGGCCTACAAGGACGACATCCCCACCAACGACATCGACTGGCTCAACCGGATCATCGACTGGCAGGCCGACGTCACCGATCCAACGACTTTCATGGAGAACCTGCGCACGGATCTCGAGCAAGACGAGGTTTTCGTGTTCACCCCGCAGGGCCGGGTGATCACCCTGCCGATCAACTCGACCACCGTCGACTTCGCCTACGCGGTTCACACCGAAGTCGGTCACGCCTGCATCGGAGCGAAGGTCAACGGGCGACTCGTCCCATTGCACACCAAACTGCGCAGCGGCGATTCCTGCGAGGTGTTCACCTCCAAGGTGGAATCAGCTGGACCGTCGCGCGACTGGCTGCAGTTCGTGGAATCGCCTCGGGCGCGCAACAAGATCCGCCAGTGGTTCAGCCGGGAGCGGCGCGGTGACATGGTGGAAACCGGACGCGAGGAGCTGACCAAGGAGTTCCGCCGTGAGGGCCTGCCGATCCAGCGGATGTGGTCCAGCGAGATGCTGCGTCACGAGATCGAGACCCTGACGCTCACCGACCTCGACGGGTTGCTCTCGGCGATCGGAGAGCACAAGCTGTCGGCACGTTCCGTGGCCCAGCGAGTGGCCCGTGAGTTCCGTTCCGGCGACGATGCCGAACAGCCGCCTGCCACGGTTGTGCGCCAGAACCCGTCGCGACGGCAACGCCACAGTGCCGGAGTACACGTCGAGGGGCTCGATGATGTGTTGGTGCGGCTGTCCCGGTGTTGCACTCCTGTTCCGGGCGACCAGATAATCGGCTTCGTCACCCGTGGCCGCGGCGTCAGCGTGCACCGAGCCGACTGTGCCAACGCCGAGAGCCTGATGAGCGAGCAGGCGTCGCGATTGCTCGACGTGGAGTGGGACGGTGATCAGAGCAGGTCGGTGTACCGCGCCGGCGTGGAGGTGCTGGCACTTGACCGGTCTCGGCTGCTGCGCGACGTGGCCAATGCGCTGAGCGAGCAGCACGTCAACATCGTGTCGTGCAGCACCCACACCGGTGGCGACCGGGTGGCCAAGATGCGCTTCGAGTTCGAGATGGCCGACGCCAGCCACCTCGACGTGGTGTTGCGCACGATCAAGAACATCGATGCCGTGTACGACGCATATCGCCTGGTCCCCGGCGGCGGCGGCTGATCGGGGCTACTCGGCGACAGACACCCTGCCGCGTCCCGACTTCTTGGCGATGTACATCGCCCGGTCCGCCTCGGCGAGCAGCCAGTCGGGGGTGATGCCAGGGCCACGGTGATGTGCCACTCCTACGCTTGCACCGACGTTCACCGACATCCCGTCTGCCACGATCTCGTTCATCAACGCCGCAATGATCCGCTCACCGATGGCAACCGCATCGGCGCTGGCGGTATCGGGGCAAAGCACCACGAACTCGTCACCGCCCGTCCGTGCCAGGGTGTCAGCCGGGCGCGTCAACCGGGTCAACCGTGCAGCGATGATTCGTAGCACCTCGTCACCGAGAGCGTGTCCAAATGTGTCGTTGACTTCCTTGAAGCCGTCGAGATCCACGAGCAGCACGGCCAATCCGTGCGTCGAAGTGAGTTCCACTGCATTCAATTGCCGATGCAGCAGGATGCGATTGCCAAGACCAGTGAGTGGATCATGCAGGGCTTGCCAGGCCAGCTCCGATTCCAGTCGTCTGCGTTCCGTGATGTCACGAACACTGATGCGAAATGTAGTTCGCCCGTCATCGTCGGCGTTGTGGACTGCCGACGTGGAATGACCTACCCAGACCGACGTGCCGTCGGCGCGTTGCAGTTGCAACTCCGACGTGAACGCCGGCGAACTCGACAGCGCATCGCTGACCTGGGCGATCAGGACGACCAGATCGGGTGCACCGCCGGGAAGGATGACGGCTGCCGGGTGGCCGACCAGCTCGGCAGGCGTGTAACCGAGCAGGGCAAACGACGACGGCGAGACGTACACGATCGTGCCTACGTCGTCGATCAGGAAGACGACGTCGGCAGCAGTCTCGGAGAGGCTGCGGAAGCGCGCCTCACTGAGCTCCAGAGCCTCATCGAGTGCAGCGCGCTGCAGGATGTGAGATACCGTCTCGGCCACGATTCGCAGAAACGTCAGTTCATCTTCCTTGAACTGGCGCATGGCCGTGCGCATCGACACCCCGAGCACACCGACGAGCTCTCCGGCAGCCGACATAGCAACGGCCATCATCGCCCCGGAGGTTCCGAATCGAGCTCGCTTCTGCACCGCCCATCCCTCGCTGCATTGTGCGGCACTGCTGATGTTCACCGGTTGGGCCTGACGTAGCCGCTCGATCCACAACGGCACCTCCGCGAACGGCACGTCGATCGCCATAGGGCCATCGTCACCATCCCGACCGTCGCGGCGGCCACGGACAGAGCGCGACAATCCAGTGAGCATCCGATGGTGCTCGTCCAACCTGTCGATGTAGGCAACGTCAACGTCGAGCATCTCGGCGATCTTCGCGGTGACGCTGTCGATGTCGGTAAGGAAGTCCTTGGCACCGCGGTCGAGGGCCGATTGGGCGACGTCGAATGCGTACTGCAGGCGGGCGACGCGCACCGCGTCGAGCTGTTCGGCCTCTACGTGCGTCGTGACTTCTCGGCAGGTCAGGATCATGCCGCCTGCCAACGGGTCGCGATGTGAGCCGCTGGTGATCTCCCACCACCCGATCGAGCCGTCTTCGCGTACAGCCCGAACCCGTGGGGCCGGCGTAGGTTCGCCGCGCAGCAACGAGCCGAGGCGCGTCGCAGCCAGCTCGCGGTCGTCGTGATGGATGAACTCCAGCGCGCTAGATCCCACCAACTGAATGCCGGAGGCGCCGAACAGCCGGCGAACGGCGTTGTTCACGTACTGGGTGATCCCGTCGTCGCCGACCACGACTATCAAGTCCGGTGAACCGTCGAGCAGAGCCGCCAAGCGGTGCTCACTGGAGCGCAGCGACGACTGCACACGACGGCGGGTGAGCACAGTGGCAATCGTGTTTGCCACCCCCTGCACCAGGGCAGACTCCGCCTCGGTCCAATGTCGGCGAGCGCACATACCGATGGCGATCACACCGATCGAACGACCGCCGGACACGAGCGGTACTGCCATTGCGCTACGAACATCGTTTGCCGTATCGAGCCGTCCCGACGTCGACGTCTGATCTGCTGATGTCGCGTTGGCCGCTGTCGCGTTGGCCGATGTCGCGTTGGCCGGTGTCGCGTTGGCGGATGTCCCGTTGGCGGATGTCCCGTTGGCGGATGTCCAGCGTGCCTGGATCGAGAGCCGATCGCCTTCTATGAGCATCATCGACGCAAGATCTGCATCCAAGGTTCGTCCGAGGTGTTCGAGATGAACATCGATCCCACCGAGCAACTCGTCGGGGTCGAGGGACACCGCCCATTCGGCAACGGCCAACTGCACCTGTTCGTATGCGCCACGAAGTTCGGCGGCCTCCACGTCGGCGCGCAACGCCGCATCCGTGCGTTGGCGCTGAAGCAGGTTGGCCATCGTATGGGCCACCTGTTCGATGGTGTCGACCTCATCGGCGGTCCACTTCCTGGTGAGATCGTGATCGATCACCCCCAGCAACCCAAGTGGGTTCGAGCCAACTCGTAAACGGGCACACAGGTGTGCCCCCATGGCCTTGTCCACGACGGTGGAGGAGAGGTCGGCGGTCCAAAGCATGTCGGATTCGCCGGCGACGGGGTTGATCAGCACCCTCTTGGAGTTGACCAACTCGATCCAACCCTGCACATGATCAAGGGGAATGGCGACAGCCGGTAGGGGCCGCACCTCACCGCCCGGTTCCACGACCGA
Organism: Ilumatobacteraceae bacterium; assembly: GCA_039915905.1. Lineage (GTDB taxonomy): Bacteria > Actinomycetota > Acidimicrobiia > Acidimicrobiales > Ilumatobacteraceae > JAODBQ01. The sequence goes on along the minus strand of JBDSMK010000252.1, from coordinate 611 downwards.
CGACATCACCCGCAGGACACGCTCGCTTTGATCGATGATGCCGAGGTAGGCGATGTTGGCACTCGACAACACGCCGAAAGAGGCGACGACCGATCCAAGATCTGCGACAACCTCATCGATGCCGTCCTCGAGGGCGCGGTGGGCGACCTGGGCGGCAAATGCGCCGAGTTCGCGACGCCGCCGATCGGCGCGCTCCAGCGTGTTCACCTCGCTGACGTCGCGGCTGACGACCGCATAGAAGCGCATGCCCGGCTGCAATGGATCCTCGAGTAACTGGACGTGGGAGATCACCTCGGTGAGTCCACCGGTCATCTGATTGGCGAAGGTGAACGGACCTGACCAATTTCCGGTGGCCGCCAACTGAGGACCGATCACGTCGTTCAGCACGCGTGTGGCCGCTTCGTCGGCACCGAACAGAGAGGTGTTGCTGACGTCGAGGTTGGAGTCGTCGAGCCCGACGCCGATCGCTTCGCGCATTGCCGAGTTGGCGTACACCCACTGACCCTGGAGATCGGACAAGAACACCAGCGCGGACGACTGCTCGATCATCCATTGGAAACGCGCCCGTTCGCTTTGCAGCAGGTGCCGCTGGGTGACATCGCGACCGACGT
>JBDSMK010000223.1:0-4478 GCA_039915905.1 Ilumatobacteraceae bacterium | reverse complement strand
CATCGTCGGTCATCTACCTCCAGATTGGAGGCACGGCGTTGGCCCTGGGTCTTCTAGGTCTCTATCTTGCGATGCTCAGCAAGCGAATTCTGGAGGTCGCCCTGGCAGCCGCGATGGTGACACTGATCCTGCTGGTGGCGATCGACCTCGACCGGCCTCAGCGAGGCATTATCAGGGTCTCGTCGAAGCCGATCGATGCTCTGGTGATCTCGATGAGTCGGGACCCGGCCGCATCACCACCGTGACTTCTCAGGCGGTGAGTCTCAGGCCGTGAGTCTCAGGCGGGGCCGGAGAAGACGCCGCTGTTGTCCGTCACTGTTGTCGGCCCGACGGTGGGGGCGTGATCATCCTCGTACCGGGTCAGTTCGGCCCGGCCGACCACGTGCCAGTGCACCTCGTCTGGGCCGTCGGCAAGACGCAACGTGCGCGCACTGGTGTACATCCGCGCCAGCGGCGTCCACTGTGAAACACCGGTGGCGCCGTGAATCTGGATCGCTTCGTCGATGATCTTGCAGACTCGCTCGGGGACCATCGCTTTCACCGCGCTGACCCACACTCGGGCCTCCGCGTTGCCCAGCGTGTCCATCGCCTTCGCGGCGCGAAGCACCATCAGGCGCATCGCCTCGATCTCGATGCGCGCCTTGGCGATCTGCTCGGTGTTCTTGCCGAGCCGGGCCAGTGGCTTGCCAAACGCCTCACGGTTCAAGCCACGCCGGACCATCAGTTCCAATGCCCGCTCGGCGACGCCGATGGAGCGCATACAGTGGTGGATGCGGCCAGGTCCGAGGCGAACCTGCGAGATCTCGAAGCCACGACCCTCGCCGAGCAGCATGTTGCTGGCAGGCACGCGCACGTCGGTGAAACGGATGTGCATGTGTCCGTGGGGGGCATCATCGTCGCCGAACACGGTCATCGGCCCGAGGATGTCCACGCCAGGGGCATCGGTGGGCACCAGGATCTGCGACTGACGCTTGTGCGGCGGTGCGTCGGGGCTGGTCTGAACCATGCAGATCATGATCTTGCAACGCGGGTCGCCAGCACCGGAGATGTAGTACTTCTCGCCGTTGATCACCCATTCGTCGCCGTCCAGAACGGCCCGGCAGCGGATGTTCTTGGCGTCCGACGATGCCACGTCGGGTTCCGTCATCGCGTATGCCGAGCGGATTTCGCCGTTCAGCAGCGGCTGCAGCCACTTGGCCTTCTGCTCCGCAGTGCCGACCCGCTCGAGAACCTCCATGTTGCCGGTGTCGGGTGCGCTGCAGTTGAGGCACTCCGACGCCAGCGGGCTCTTGCCCAGCTCGTTGGCGATGTACGCGTAGTCCAAGTTGGACAGGCCTTGACCGGTCTCGGCGTTCGGCAAGAAGAAGTTCCAAAGTCCGTTGGCCTTGGCCTTGGCCTTCACACCGTCGAGCAGTTCGAGCTGGCCCGGTGCAAAGCTCCAAGCCTCGGCGCGTCCTTCCCCGAGGCGGTAGTACTCCTCGGTGATCGGGTCCACCTCGTTGGCGATGAATGCCTTGACCTGCTCGAACAGCGGAACCGCGTGTTCAGACATCGACAGGTTCATGGCGTCGTCGGTTGCAACTCCTGAGTGCATTCCTGGTGCGGGCATCTTCGACATCCTTAAGGGATCACGTTCGCCCGGCGGGATTCGAGGCGACGTTGTGGGCCTCCACAGTTGAGCACATGCGGCACAATTGCTCATGGTCGGGACATCTCGGATCTAGTGGTGCTCGTTCCGTAACCGCCTGCGTCGTCTCTCGTACCCGGCGGCGAGAACTAGTCGCGTACGATCGGCTGTGTGCCGATGATCTCCTACAGCCGTCAGCTCCAGCTCCTTGCCGAAGCTGATCCGCTAAGACCGTCGGTCACTTGCGGATCGGAATCGATCACCCGCGCCGAGCTCGTTGCCCGCAGCGACGAGCTTGCGGTGGACCTCGCCAGCCGGGGGGTGAAGTTTGGCGACATGGTCACGGTTGCCTTACCCAACTCGGTGGCCTGGTTCGTGGCTTATGCAGCGATCTGGCGCCTCGGGGCGATCCCGCAGCCGATCTCCTCGCGTTTGCCGCAACGCGAACTGGAGGCGATCGTCGAGCTCGCCGATCCGGCAGCCGTGCTCGGCGTACCGCCCGGATCTATCGCCGGGCGGCTATGTCTGCCGGTGGGGTACGTGGCCCCTGTCGCGGACACGTCTCAGCTCACCGATTTGGTCTCGCCGGCATGGAAGGCCCCAACATCCGGCGGATCAACCGGGCGGCCGAAGCTGATCGTCTCCGGCGATCCGGCGCTGGTCGATCCTGACGGCCCGGCGCCGCTGCTGCTGGGCAGGGACGAGTGCCTGGTGAACCCTGGCCCGCTCTACCACAACGGCCCGGCCGTTTGGTCGTGCTACTCACTGCTGTTCGGTGGTCACGTAGTGGTTCTGCCGCGTTTCGATGCCGAGGCCACGCTGGCCGCGATCGAACATCACCGGGCGACCGCGGTGTACCTCGTGCCGACAATGATGAAGCGCATCTGGCGGTTGCCCGATGACGTTCGCCAGAACTACGACCTGAGCAGCCTGCGCGTTGTTTGGCACCTCGCCGAGCCATGCCCAGAATGGCTCAAGCAGGAATGGATCGACTGGCTCGGGGCAGAACGGATCTATGAGCTGTTCGGCGTCACAGAAGGCCAGGCGGGCACGATCATCTCCGGCGTCGAGTGGCTTGCCCACCGCGGGTCGGTTGGTAAGCCTGTCGCCGGAACGGTGCAGATCACCGATGCCGACGGCAACGACCTGCCGCCGGGTGAGATGGGGGAGGTGTGGTTGCGTCCGTTGGCGCGCGACACCCCTACATACCGCTACATCGGGGCCGAGTCACGGCCCCGCGAGGGGGGCTGGGAGTCTCTCGGTGACATGGGCTACCTCGATGCCGACGGCTACCTCTACCTCGGTGACCGCAGCGCCGACATGATCCTCGCCGGCGGTGCGAACATTTATCCGGCAGAGGTGGAGGCCGCGATTCAGGAGCACCCCGCCGTGCAGTCATGTGCCGTCATCGGGATGCCCGACGAGGATCGCGGCAACGTGATCCACGCGATCGTCGAGGCAGATCCGCACACGGTCAGCGAGCGCGAGTTGCTTGACTTCCTTGCCGAGCGGCTCGTCGTCTACAAGCTGCCACGGACGTTCGAGTTCGTCGACTTCGCGTTGCGCGACGACGCCGGCAAGGTGCGTCGCTCGGCGCTCCGTCAGCAGCGCCTGAACCCCAGCTGAACAGCCGCGCCGTGTGACCCGCTGGCGTGGATCTGGTGCACGGCGGCTGACTGATCGAACAGGTCCGCTGACTGACCGTGCTGCCAGTCGCTTTTGGTTTGGTACCTGCGTATCTTCCGCAGACGTGCAATCGCAACACGCTGCTGCGGCCTTCGGCCCGACGTCAAAGTTGAACGACTTCCTGAGCAAGTCGGCCGACGTGCAGACACCGTTCGTCGTTGTCGACGTCGACGTCGTCGAGGAACGTTACGAACAACTCGTGTCCGCGATACCCCAAGCCCGCGTGTACTACGCGGTGAAGGCCAATCCGGCGTTGCCGATCCTGCGGCGGCTGGTGGCCCTCGGCTCGGCGTTCGACGTTGCCAGCCCGGCCGAGATCGACAGCTGCCTGGCAGCCGGCGCCGATCCTGCACATATCTCATATGGCAACACGATCAAGAAGCGCCGTGACATCGCCTACGCAGCATCGTGCGGGGTGCGCCGCTACACCGTCGACGTCGAAGCCGAACTCGACAAGGTGGCCGACGTCGCCCCCGGTGCCAGCGTTTGCGTGCGCCTGCGTCATGAATGCGGCGGCGCAGACTGGCCGTTGTCGCGCAAGTTCGGCTGCGATGCCGCCGATGTCGTGCGCCTGCTGGCCAGGGCGACGACCGCCGGCATGGAGTGTGGCGTGTCGTTCCACGTCGGCTCGCAGCAACGCGATCTTGGTGCATGGGACGAGAGCCTCGAGGTGACCGCGCAGATCTTCGAACGTGCGGCAGACCTCGGAGCACGGCCGACCTTCCTCAACCTTGGTGGCGGGTTTCCCGGCACATACCGAGAGGAGGCGCCGTCAATCGACGACTACGGCTTCGCCGTACGCACCGCGGTGGCCCGCTGGTTCCCCGACGGACTTGCCGAGGTGATGATCGAGCCCGGTCGATACATGGTCGCCGACGCCGGTGTGCTGCGCAGTGAAGTTGTCCTCGTGTCACGACGGTCGGTGGAGGATCAAGAACGCTGGATCTACCTCGACTGCGGCAAGTTCCACGGACTCGCCGAGACGATGGACGAGGCAATCCGCTACCGCCTGCGTACCTCCCACGATGGTGGCGCTACCGGCCCGGTTGCAATCGCAGGGCCCACATGTGACTCCGCCGACGTGCTCTATCAGAAGAGCGCCTACGAGTTGCCGTTGGCCCTCGCCGAAGGTGACATGGTCGACATCCTCTCCGCCGGCGCCTAC
>JBDSMK010000215.1:0-3541 GCA_039915905.1 Ilumatobacteraceae bacterium | reverse complement strand
CGCGCTCGAACAGGTACGGGATCGCGTCGAGTCGCACCCCGTCGACTCCGATCTTGAACCAGTGGTCCAGCGCCGAGAACATCGCCTTGCGCACGTCGGGACTGTCGAAGTTGAAATCCGGCTGATGCGAGTAGAAGCGGTGCCAGTAGTAGCTACCGGCTACCGGGTCCCATGACCAGTTGGATGTCTCGGTGTCCAGGAAGATGATCCGCGTGTCGCTGTACTTGTTGGGGTCATCGCTCCACACGTAGAAGTTTCGGTACCGACTGCCGGGCGGGGAGTTGCGCGCCCGTTGGAACCACGGGTGCGTGTCGGAGCTGTGGTTCATCACCAGCTCGATGATCACCTTCAGGTCACGGTCGTGTGCCGCACGCAAGAACCGCTTGAAGCTGGCCATGTTGCCGTAGTGCGGGTTGACGTTGCGATAGTCGGCGATGTCGTAGCCGTCGTCACGCAACGGCGACGGGAAGAACGGCAGCAGCCACACCGCGTTCACGCCGAGCTCCACGAAGTAGTCGAGCTTCGATGTCAGCCCGTCTAAGTCTCCGATGCCATCACCGTTGGAGTCGCAGAACGAGCGCACATGCAACTGGTAGATGACGATGTCGCGGTACCACTGCGGGGGCCTGACGTTGCTCATCGTCGCATTCCTATCGCACTGCTCTCATTGGTGGGCTGGACCGTCGCCGGGAATGCTGCGCAACTCGAACACGTGCGCCGGCTGCTGCCAAGGGTCGAGCCGCACGAAAACGTCGCCCGAGGCCCAGCGGTAGGTAGTGCCGGTGAGCATGTCGCGCGCCTCGATCTCGTGCCCGCTGCGTATCCCGACGGCATCGAGGTCAAGGTGCACCAGGCCCTGCTGGACGTTCCAATAGTCGGTGTTGACGACCACGACCACAGGCGCCGTAGATGTGCCTATCGGCTCGGCCGGCGGTTGGTGGCTCGGCTCGGCCGGCGGTTGGTGGCTCGGCTGGGCCGGCGGTTGTTCGGGCCGTCCAGCTGGCGCAGTCTTGCTGTATACGAGGATCCGGGGGTTGTCGGCGTCGTGGAAGTGAAGCGTTCGGTCATTCTGCAACGCGAGGTGACTGCGTCGGATCGTGTTGAGCAGACGTACCAGCGGCGCCAGGGTGTGTGCCTCGTGCAGGTCCCACGACCTCAGCTGGTACTTCTCGCTGTCGAGGTACTCCTCGCTGCCGGCGTGTCGGGGACGCGACTCCTGCAGTTCGAACGCCGGGCCGTAAATGCCATATGTGGCGTTCAACGTGGCTGCCAGCACCAATCGGGCGGCGAACACCTGGGGTACACCCTGCTGGAGCTCCTCGGTGAGGATGTCCGGCGTGTTCGGCCATGCCGCCCCGCGGAAGTGTTCCCGGTTGTCGTCGACGGCGAGCAACTCGTAGTAATCGTGAAGCTGCCAAGGCGAGTGCTGCCACGGGAAGTGGGTGTACGACTGGGAGAAGCCGACGCGCGACAACTCCAGCATCATCTCCGGATGGGAGAACGCTTCGGCGAGGAAGACCAGCCCAGGGTCTTCGCGCTTCAACTCAGCGATGGCCCACTGCCAGAAGGCCAGTGGTTTCGTATGCGGGTTGTCGACGCGGAAGATCCGCACCCCCAGGTTCATCCAGGTGCGGAACACGTCCGCAAGGGCCTGCCACAGCGAGTGCCAGGCGGGGGTGTCGAACGCCAGCGGAACTATGTCCTGATAGAGCTTCGGCGGGTTCTCCGCATAGGCGATGGATCCGTCGGAGCGCACCTGGAACCACTCGGGGTGCTGGCCGACCCACGGGTGATCGGGACTGCATTGGAAGGCGATGTCGAGCGCCAGTTCGAGGCCGCGTTCGCGGCACGCATCCACGAGCGCGGCGATGTCACGGTGGCTGCCGAGCGCAGGGTGCACGTCGTGGTGGCCGCCAGCCGACGAGCCGATCGCCCACGGGCTGCCGACGTCGTCGGGTCCAGCCCGCTCGGTACCGTTCGGTCCCTTGCGGTACGACTGTCCGATCGGGTGCACCGGCGGTATGTAGACCACATCGAAGCCGAGCTCGGCGATGTAATCGAGTCGGCCTATGGCCTCACTGAGCGTGCCGTGGTGGGTGGCGACGCTACCGACGGGAGGGTTCACGGTGGAACGTGGGAAGAACTCATACCACGCCCCGAACGCCGCTACGGGGCGGTCCACGACGACGGCGAAAGGACCCTCAGAATGGTGGTCGCTGATCGCCCGGCTGCCGGTGATGTGTTCTTGTCGGGCGATTTCGTCCAACTCGACGACGTCCAGTGCGGCGTCGACGCCCGCCGCCAGCTTGCGATCGACGCGTGATTGCAGCGTTGCGCGGTGGTCGATCCATGCCTGTGCAGTGAGCTCGTGGCGCCCGACCTCGGCGAAGCGCAGGCCGCCACGGTAGAGCGGACCACCGATTTGGTCCGGTGGCTGGCGAAGCTGGTGCTCGGTAACTGTGCCGTCGGGGTGGAGGTGGCGCACGCTTACGTCAAGCACCATCTGCTGATCGCACAGCACCACCGCCGAAAGCTCCACCCAATCGCCGGCAACGCGCTTGGCCGGGTACGCGCCGGACTTCACTGACGGCGAAAACGAAACGATGGTCAGCCGGGTCGGCCGTTGGGAGTCCTGCAACACCAGAACCCTAGTGGCCACCTCGTTCGTGAGCCCACTGCCGTTACCGTCAGACGCCCATGTGTATATCGCCATCATGGTGCGGGTATGGCTAGTTGACATGATTGTTGTCAGAGTGCGAGCCCCAGTGGAATGGCATGCTGATATGTCTTCCGCGGCCGCCTCTTGGCCATCAGCCGTCGGCCTGCAGCTCGTCGGCTCTGACGGCGGCGGCGGGCTTACAGTCAGCGGATACGCGGTAAGCACAAGGGTTTCGGTGATCGAGGCCGCCGCGTACTCCACCGCCGAATCGGCCCTATCGGCAGAGTCGTCGGTGCTCGGCCTGCCGCGCCACGGTGGTGCACAGGCACTGATCGTCGGTCGCCGACCGATGCATCCAGTGGAATTCACCGCCTGGGCGCAGTGCGCCGTTCTGGGGGCCATGTCCGCCGATGCCGGTGGCGAGCTTTCGTGGCTGGTGCCGGGCTCTACGTCCGAGTTCGATCTGCCGCCGAATGCAACTTCGTCGCGTCAGGCGCGTGGCGTGGTACGCAACGCCGCGGCCGGGCTCGCCTGCCGCGATGACCTGGTGTTGGCGGCCAGCGAACTGACCGCCAATGCGGTGCAGCACGGCGGTGGACCGAACCATCTGACGATCAGTCGCGGCAACGACTCGATCGCCATCGCGGTTGCCGACGCCCGTCCCGACCGGCGCCCTACCATCCGCGGCCTATCGGCGTTCGCAGCGTCCGGACGTGGTCTGAAGATCATCAACGCCATCTCTGCGTACTGGGGCCTCACCGTCTACGTCGACCGCAAGTTGATGTGGTGCGCGTTCCCGACTTGAGCGCGAGCTGCTCGTTTCGGTTGATCACCCAGAAGGGTAAGTAGCCGCAATGGTCACCGTAGTGCTGCTCGACGAAT
>JBDSMK010000229.1:0-2677 GCA_039915905.1 Ilumatobacteraceae bacterium | reverse complement strand
GCGCCTCGGTCAACAACAGCCACGAGGTGATCGTTGCGGTGCCGATCACCGACCGGTCATCGAAGACGATCGTCGGGGTCGTGCGCGTCACCGAGGCTCGGTCGGTCGTCGACTCGCACGTCTTCCGTGCCTGGGCCGTAATGACAGCGGCTGCGATCGCCGCGCTGCTCGTAGCCTGGGCGGTGGCCTCACTGCTGGCCAACAAGTTGGCCCGCCCGCTGCTGCGCCTTGCTAGTAATGCAGCCACTCTTGGCGACGGAGGGATCGTGCTAGGCGGCCCTCACACCGGCATCAACGAGCTCGATCAGCTCGATGCGGCGCTGACCGCCAGCAGTGAACGCTTGGCCGCGCTGCTGGCTCGCGAGCGGGCCTTCAGCTCAGATGTGTCACATCAACTGCGAACCCCGCTGACCAGGTTGCGGCTGCAACTGGAGACGCTTGACAATTCGGAGGGAAGCACCGCTGCGCTCGGGGAGGTGGATGGCCTACAGGCCACCATCGATCACCTGTTGGCGCTATCACGTGATCGCCTCCCGGTAGGCGAGGCGATGTCGGTGCAAGATGCCGTCGGAGCGGCCGCAACCCGCTGGAAGGCGCGGGTCGGTGAATCGCGTCGTCTCCTGCAGGTCGACATCACTCCAACGTTGCTGCCGATCAGGGCCTCGCGCACTGCGTTCGACCAGATCCTCGATGTGCTGATCGACAACGCCGTGGTTCACGGGCTGGGGACCATCGAGCTCGTTGCCCGACGCATCCCCGGAGGAGTCGCGGTCGATGTCGGCAACCCTGGCCCGGCCATCTCCGCCAACGAACACGACAAGATATTCGAACGCGGCTATGGCAACGGAAACGGCATCGGCCTCGCGCTGGCCCGCTCGGTGGCCGAAGCCGACGGTGGCCGGCTGGTTCTCAGTAGCACGGCTCCCCCACGTTTCAGCTTGATCTACGTGACCTGAGAGACAACCCGCGACAGATCCTCAAGTGGTCGCGCTGCTTTTGCTATCTCCGAATGCAACGATGGTTTCACTGTCGCGATGTTGCATCGTTACGGCGGCAATTCGCCTCGAAATACCGAACGGGACATAAGAGAATGCTTGAACGCGGCCCGGTTCGCCGTCCACACAACCCGGCGCGTCGATCGTTGATCCTCGCGATTGCCGCGCTAGCGGCGCTGGCTCTAGCCGGATGCGGTTCAGCGAGCGCCAATCGCGTCGACAGCGAAGCGACGAGCACCACTGTGGCGAAGGCGTTGCCCCTGCCGAACCAGATCAACGGCGCGAGCTCCACGGCCGGCGGGCCGCCTGACCGAACCACGAATCCCGGGGGGTCGACCGACCCCCCGGCAACGGGCCCGACGAGCATCTACGGGTACACCGCGGTCGGCGACATGAGTGCAGCGGTGGCCGATGCAAAGAACTACGTGTACGTGCCCAGCAACGACAGCGGCAACGTCACGGTCATCGACCAGAAGACCCTTGCGATCGTCGGTACGTTCCCGGTCGGAAAGCTCGTGCAGCACGTTGTCGCGTCGTGGGATCTGAAGACGCTGTATGCCACGGCAAGCGGAGCCAACCAACTGGTGCCGATCGATCCCAGCACCGGGAAACCGGGTCTCCCGATCAGGATCGCTGCGCCGTACAACCTGTACTTCACGCCCGATGGATCGCATGCCATCGTCATGGCCGAGCGGTTGAACCGCATGGACTTCTACGATCCGCACACCTGGCAGCTTTCGTTCTCGGTTCCGACTGGGGCGTGCGACGGGGTGAACCACGCCGACTGGTCACCGGACGGCAGTTGGTTCCTTGCGACCTGTGAGTTCTCCGGCGACGTCATCAAGGTCGACACCGCCACCGGTCAGATCATCAACCGCCTCTCGCTCGCCAGCGGAGCGATGCCGCAAGATCTGCGACTGGCACCCGACGGCACGAAGTTCTATGTGGCCGACATGATGCATGCCGGGGTCTGGGTGGTCAACGCCGATGGCACCGCTGTGACGGGATTCATCGCCACCGGCGTTGGCGCGCATGGCATCTACCCGAGCAGAGACGCGACGCGGATCTTCGTCAGCAACCGCGGCCGCACCGCCCACGATGTTGGTCGTACATCTCGCCCGGGCGAGGGTTCGATCAGCGTGGTAGATCCGGCAACCGACAAGGTGCTCGAAACGTGGATCATTCCCGGTGGTGGCTCCCCAGATATGGGCGGCGTATCAGCGGACGGCAACACGCTTTGGCTGTCGGGTCGGTACGACGCCGTCGTCTACGTGTTCGACACCCGCACCGGTGAGCTGCGCGCCAAGATTCCCGTAGCGCCCGGTCCGCACGGTTTGAATGTGTTCCCCCAGCCTGGCCGCTATTCGCTCGGGCACACCGGAAACTACCGATGAGCCGCTCGTCCTACCCCCCGGCCAACCGACTGAGCGCGCGGCCGCTGCACGCAGTGCCCCGGCCCACAGGCGGGGCGATCACTCGCCGCGACGTTCTCCTCGCTGCTGCCGGCTTGGCGGGTGCCGCGATATTGGCGGCCTGTGGCAGCAGCTCGCAGGGCGCGCACCCGACCACCTCGCTCGGCGCTGTCGCTGGTGCAGGCCCCATCGGTGGTCCGTCAGCAGCAGGTTCTACAGCTGCCGGCTCTGCAGCTGCCGGCTCAGCCAACATCCCTCCGCCGAGCGCAT
>JBDSMK010000113.1:0-7883 GCA_039915905.1 Ilumatobacteraceae bacterium | reverse complement strand
GACGGCTGGTTGATCTCCAACTTGCCGGAGATCACGAGCACCGGAACTTCGATGTCGGCGAGCAGATCGAAGGTGTCGTGCGTGCCGCCGAGCTCGAACGTTGCCGCCTCGATCGCCGGGCGGCACTTGAGATGCACCTGGCCGTCGGAACCTTTGGCGAAGCCATGGTTGACGTAGGCCTCCAACGAAGCAGGCGTGAACGCGTTCAGCGGTCGCTTGGCGGAGTAGTTGGCGATCGCAGCTGCAAACGACGGAAACGTCGAGCGTCGCCGTCTGGCGCCTTCCACCAGTGGACTGGGTTCGGTGGAGCCGTCGCGGAAATTCGTCGGAAACACAATTGGCTCGAACAGCACCAGTTGGGAGAACAGCATTGGATTGCGATGGGCCGCCATCAGCAGGCAGGCCCCGCCCATCGAGTGGCCGAACGCCGCCAGCGGTGGGTCTAGCGCCTCGGCGACGGCTAGCGCGTCCTGCCCGTAGCGATGCCAGTCCGGCGCGAGTTCGGCCGGTTGCAAGGTGTCGCCGTGACCGCGGTAGTCGAACGCCACCGAATGGAAGCGGTCGGCGAGTTCCCCGGCCAGCGGCAGGTAGCACCGACCATGGAACCCTGTGGCGTGGGAGATCAGCAGTGTGGGCCCGGCCCCCCCGAGATCGTGCAGGGCAACGTCGACCCCGTCGGTAGATGGCACGTATCTCGGAACGATCACCCCGTCATCCTGGCCGCGCGCCGCGCTGTGCCGCCAACTCACCCACCCTGTCGACGACCGTTGCAGTCAGCGACGATTCGCCCGCCGCCGCCGCCACCACATGGACAGCAACCGGTCGAGCACGATGCCTACGACTACCGCTGTGATGATCGCCCAGCGCACCGTGGTGCTCTTGTCGAAGAACAGGAACGTGACCTTCGCCGGCTTGTCGTTCTGGATGAAGAATGCGACTGCGCCGGCGACCACGATGATGAATGCGATGAGCGCAGCGTTCGGTCCGTTCCCGCTGCTTGCCGCTTCGCCGCCGCCTTCGTTGTTGCGACGGAACTTCGAATCGTTGCTTTCCATCATTGGATTGCCTCCCTCGTTGAAGTGACCGGTCGTGCTGCTGCTCAGCTGTTCGGCCGCGGTTCCCGGGGCAGACCGAGCAGCCGCTCGCCGATGATGTTGCGTTGAACCTGGCTCGTACCACCGGCGATGCGTCCCCCCGGTGCAGCCAGCATGCCAGATGCGTCGGGCCCGGCGAGGAGTGCTTCGGCACCGCCGAGGTCACCGCGCAGCATCGCTGCGTCGAACATCATCTCGGTGATGCCCAACTTCATCAGCGATGCCGCGGTGGACGCCACCGGACCCTGACGTTGAGCCATTGCCTTCATCGCGGTCCCACGGCTGATCAACGCGACGAGTCGCTGTCGTTGTGTCTCGTCGAGATGACGACCCTCGGCCAGTCGTGACATCGACTCCATCCGCCGCTCGAGGCCGACGATGCTCGTGCCGATGTGGCCGCGCTCGCTGGTCAGCACCGTCATGCCGACGTTCCATCCACCATGCAACGGCCCGAGCAGGTGATGCACCGGCAGTTCCACATCGGTGAAGAAGACCTCGTCGAACTCGGCCTCGCCGGTCATCTGCTTCAACGGTCTTACCTCGATGCCGGGCAGGTTCATCGGCACGGCGAAGAACGAGATGCCCTCGTGTTTGGCGACATCTGGATCGGTGCGCGCCATCAGGATCCCCCAGTTGCTGTAGCGACCGCCGCTGCACCACACCTTCTGCCCGTTGAGCAGGAAGCGGTCACCGTCACGCTCAGCGCGGGTGGTGAGCCCGGCGAGGTCGCTGCCGGCGCCCGGTTCGCTGAACAGCTGGCACCACACCTGATTGGCGCGCAGGGTCTGATGCAGGTGAGCGTGTTTCTGCTCGTCGGTGCCGAAGCGCAGCAACGCTCCAGCGGCTAGCACCAGCCCGACCATGTTCAACACCGAGGGCACACCGGCGAGGGCGCACTGGTATTGCCATTCGGCGTTGTGCGCCGCCGTCATGCCACGTCCGCCGTATTCCTGCGGCCAGTGGATGCCGGCGAATCCGGCGTCGTAAAGCCTGCGTTGCCAGGCGACGCCGTCGGTCACCAGATCCGGCGGGCAGATCGCGCCGTAGTCGCGTGGTGCAGCATGCCGGTTGGCAGCCAGCCACTCGGCGGCGTCGGCGCCGAACTGCTCGACGCTGATGGGGGGTGCCGAATCGTTCACAGTGAAATGTCGCGCTGCACTACTTGAAGAACGGAAGGAACATCGCGGTCTCCTCGGTGAGGTTCTTGGGCACGCCGTAGCCGGCCTCGTCGGTGATCGTGTCCCAGTTGTCGCGCACGTCTTCTGGTTTCAGGTCGGCATTGAAGTAGCCCGCGGTCTCAGCGATGAACACCTGCGCGACGCGCCCGCCGCCGACGGAGAACAGTTGCCCCGTGACCGGGCAGTGCTCATGCGCCAGGTAGGTGACGACCGGCGAGACGAGTGCCGGATCGAGTTTGGCGCCGAGTCCGCCCATCAGGTTCTCGGTCATCCTTGTCAGCGCCAACGGCGCGATCGCGTTGGCCTTGATGTTGTATTTCGCGCCCTCCACGGCCAGGACCCGGGTGAGGCCGACGAGGCCCATCTTGGCCGCCCCATAGTTCGCCTGGCCGAAGTTGCCGAACACTCCGGCGGCCGAGGATGTGCACACGATGCGTCCGTAGCCTTGCTCGCGCATCTTCAACCAAGCCGGCTGAGTGACGTGGAACGCGCCCTTGAGGTGCACGTCGAGCACAGGGTTCAGCAGGTCGGCGGTCATGTTGTTGAACGACTTGTCGCGCAGGATCCCGGCGTTGTTGATCACCACATCGACGCGTCCGTAAGTATCGACGGCTGTTTGCACGATGGCGGCACCGCCCTCCGGCGTTGCCACGGAGTGGGTGTCGGCTATTGCCTCTCCACCGGCGGAGGTGATCTCGTCGACCACGTGTTCCGCAGCGCCCTTGTCGCTGCCGGTGCCGTCGATTGCTCCGCCTAGGTCGTTGACCACCACAAGGGCGCCGCGCGAGGCCAACAGCAGCGCGTGCTGGCGCCCGAGGCCTCCACCTGCACCGGTGATAACGACGACCTTTCCGTCGAATCCGAGATCAGCCATTTCGTGCCTCCAGAACGTGAAGATTTGCCCGAACGCTACCGATCAGTGCCGATCTCACCCAAAGCCGACGGTCGCACGGCCAGCGTGCCGCACGTGTCACGCCGGCCGTGATGGAGCCCGGCGGAGCGCGGTCATGGGGGTGAGACCTGCCCCAGTTGCTGCAGCGCGAACGCCTTCAGGCGGGTGTAGTCGAGCTTGCCGCTAGCCGAGCGTCCGACAGTGTCGATCTGTAAGACGCGCTTGGGTGACTTGTACGCGGCGAGTTCGTTGCGCACGTGGGCAATCAACGCTGCTTCGTCAATGACATCACCGACGTGTGGTTCGACCAGTGCGGTGACGGCCTCGCCGAATCGTTCGTCGGGTACGCCGACCACCGCCGCGTCGGCCACCGACGGGTGCAGCTTCAACGCCTCTTCCACTTCTTCGGGATACACCTTCTCGCCGCCGGTGTTGATGCACTGGCTGCCGCGGCCGTACAGCTTGACGTTGCCATCGGCGTCGACTTCTGCCCAATCGCCAGGGATGCTCCAGCGCACCCCCTCGAACGTGATGAACGTGTCGGCGGACTTCACCGGATCCTTGTAGTAGCCGATCGGCGTGCGTCCGCGCAGCGCGACGCGACCTCGCTCGCCGCTTCCGGGCACCACTTCGCGGCCGTCCTCGGTGAGCACCTTGGTGTTGTTCCCCAGCCGGAACTGGGCGGTGGCAACGGTGTCTGCAGCGGCGGTCTGCGACGTGGTGGTGTTCGCCGCCATCCCGATGGCCTCGCTACTGCCTAGGCTGTCGATCATGATCAGCCGGTCGTTGTGTCGTAGCAGGCCGGCCTTGGTCTCTGCAGCCCACATCACCCCGCTGGAGATGATCAACCGCAGCGAGGAGATGTCCCAACGTCCGGGTTCTGCGTCCAGCGCCCTGAGGATCGGCTTGGCGAATGCATCGCCGACGATCGAGATGCTGTTGACGCGGCGTTGCTGGATGGTGTCGAGCAGTTCTACGGCGTCGAAGTGGCGACCGACGGCGGTGACGACCGAGCCGGCGAGGACCAGGTTCCACATCGCATTGAACGCTCCTGTGCCGTGCATCAGTGGGGCGGCCGGGAGGTTGCTGGGTCCGGGCTTGGCCACACGTGCCTCGAACTCTGCCCAACCGGGCACCGTCGGCAGTGGCCGCTTGGACGGCGCGTCGAGGCTGCCGATGATGTCGTCCTGGCGCCACATCACGCCCTTTGGTAAGCCGGTGGTACCGCCGGTGAACAGCAGGTACAAGTCGTCGGGGCTACGGCCCCAGGGTGGCACGACTCGCTGACTCGCGGCTACCGCGGCCGTTTCGTAGGGGATCGCGAAGTCGGGGCACGGTCCGCTGCCATCGTCGACCCAGATCCATTGGCGCACCATCGGCACCCGGGCGCGCATCGCATCGCAGCGTTCGGTGAATGTGCCGTGGAAGATCACAGCGACGGCGTCGGCACTGTCCCACAAGTACTGCAGTTCGTGCTCGTTGTAGCGGTAGTTGGTGTTCACCGGCACCAGCCCCGCCTTGAACATCGCAAACATGCTCTCGAGGAACTCCGGACAGTTGTAGAGGTAGTGCGCCACCTTGTCCTGGTGACCGGCCCCGCCGGCCAGCAGCGTTGTCGCGAGTCCGTCGGCGCGGCGGTCGAACTCGGCCCACGTGAACGTTCGGTCACCTTGGATCTGTACGGTTGCGTCAGGGAACCGGTCGGCGTTGCGCTCCCAGATCTCGGCGAAGTTCCAACCATCGGTGGGTCCGCCGGTGGGGGTGGTGAGAGTCACGAGTTGGACCGTACTCCGAGGTGGCCGGGCCAGCGAGGGCGTTGATCAGGCGAGCGGTGGTGGGCCGTCCAGCAGGCGAACAGATGCCGCATCAGCGGCGTCGGGGTCGCTGACCGCACTCCACAACGATTCGAGCCACCATGTCGCGCCTGCCGCCATCCACGCTGCCGGTGAGTGCTCGGCGTTGGTGCCTTCGATGACGATCTCGTAGCCGTCGGCGGGGATCGTCGCTCTGGCGTTCTGTAGTTCTTCCAGCGAGCACTGCCGCGCGTTGCCCGTCTCGATCACCTGCGGGATCAGTCCGTCGCAGGCCAGGGCGCGGGCCATCGAGTGTTCGAAACCCAGCGCCCCGACGCACCAGATCGGCACGTGCGGCTTCTGGTAGGTGTGTCCGATTGCCGGGAACTCGGTGGGTTCGATCTCGTAGTGCACTCCGCGGAACCGGAACGGTTGGCCGTGCCACAAGCCGCGCACGATCGCCAGCCCCTCGTCGAGCAGTTCGGCGCGCACCCGGCGATCGATCACCTCGCCGAACTCCTCGTATCCCGAGCTCGGTGCGCCGAGGCCGACACCGAGCACCACTCGCCCCTTCGACAGGCGATCCACCGTAGCCACCTGGCCGGCGAGCTCCCACGGCTTCCGCCTCGGCATCGGGGTGAGCATCGTGCCCAGCGTGATGGTCGATGTGCGCGTCGCCGCAACGGCCAACGAGACCCAAGCGTCGACGCCCCACACCGGCTCCCACACGAAGATCCCGTCCCATCCACACCGCTCCGCTGTCAGTGCCAGTTCGCCGACCTCGGCGGCGTCGGCCCACGGGATCACGAAGCCGAACTTCATCGCGCCAGTCTCGCGCGGGTCGGCGACGGCCGGGTCCGCGGCGTGCGGTCCGCGGCGTGCTATCTCCGGCGATTACCATCCACCGATGGGCAACATCACTTCTGTCGTCGACATAGTCCGTGTTCACGGCGTGGAACGCGCCGAGCATCCTGCGCTGATCCTCGGTGATCGGCGGGTGTCATGGGGTGAGCTCTATGCCCGTAGCCAGCAGATGGCGGCGTTCCTCGCAGCCAACGGTGTCGGCAATCAGGATCGCGTTGCGTTCCTCGACCGCAATGGGGTCGAACACTTCGAGGTGTTCTTCGGCGCCGCGCTGCTCAACGCGGTGTGCGTCGACGTGAACTGGCGCTTGGCGCCGCCGGAGGTCGAGTACATAGTCAACGACAGCGGCGCCAAGGTGTTCGTCGCCGGCGCCGACTACGCCGCGATGGTCGACGAGATGTCTCCGCGCCTTGGCGCAGTCAACCGCGTTGTGGTGATCGGGCGAGACTACGAAGACGCCATCGCGACTCAGCCGGTGGCCGATCCTGGCACGCCGTCGGCGCATGACGATGTTGCCTTCCAGCTGTACTCGAGCGGCACCACCGGCCGTCCCAAAGGTGTGCTGTTGACGAACGACAACTTCTTCAACTTGCTGCCGACGGCGGAAGAGATGTGGGAGCTGGATGCCGATTCGGTGAACTTGGTGGCGATGCCGCTGTTCCACATCGGCGGCGGAGGATGGGCAGTCGCCGGGATGTACTCCGGCTGCACCAGCGTGGTGGTGCGCGACCTCGATCCTGCTGCGTTGGTGCAACTGTTCGTCGATCAGCGGATCACCAACGCGTTCCTGGTGCCGGCCGTGCTGCAGTTCATGCTGCTGGCCCCCGGTGTTGACGACAGGGACTTCAGTGCCTTGCGCGCCATCGTCTATGGAGCCTCGCCGATCAGCGAAGCGGTGCTCGCGCGGTGCGTGCGGGTGTTCGGCTGCCGCTTCTGGCAGGCCTACGGGCTCACCGAGACCACGGGCGCGGTGGTGCACCTGCCACCGCAGGATCACGACCCGGATGGCCCCAACAAGCACCGCCTGCGTAGCTGCGGGCTGCCCGGTCCAGGAGTGGAGTTGCTCATCGTCGAGCCGGACACCCAGGCCGAGTGCGAGGTCGGCGAGATCTGGATCCGCTCGGCGATGGTGATGAAGGGCTACTGGAACATGCCGGAGGAGACGACCAAGTCGATCACCGACGGCTGGTTTCACTCCGGTGACGCCGGCTACCTCGATGCGGACGGCTACCTCTACATCCACGACCGGGTCAAGGACATGATTGTCAGCGGTGGAGAAAACGTATACCCGGCTGAGATCGAGAACGTGCTGATGGCCAACCCCGGCATCGCCGACGTGGCAGTGATCGGTGTGCCCGACGAGCGCTGGGGTGAGACACCAAAGGCTCTGGTGGTGCGTGCGTCGAATGCCGAAGGTGAGTCGCTGACCGAGCAGGACGTGGTCGCCTTCGCCCGCGAGCGCCTGGCCAAGTTCAAGTGTCCGACCAGCGTCGACTGGATCGATGCCCTACCGCGTAACCCCAGCGGCAAGATCCTGAAGAAGGATCTGCGCGCCCCGTTCTGGGAGGGTCGGAGCCGCAACGTGAACTAGCACGTGTCGGTGCTTGCTGCTGTCCCTGACCTGGGATGATGTTCCGTCAGCGAGTCCAGCCGATGTGTCAACCAGTGACCGCTCTCGTCCGCCACCAACCGCCAGTGAACGACGAAAGTGCCAACGGAGTGGCAACGAGAGTCCCGGACGCCGTGGTGCTGGCCTTCACGGGCCGAACGAGTCTCCGCGATTCAGGCCCTCACACACATGTACCAAGTGGTTCGTGAACATCAGAAGCGAGCCGGCCCGGACCATTTGTGTTGCCGCAATGCGAGATCCTGCCTCGTTCTCGCTAGGTGGTGGGACCCCCGACGAGATAGGCGAAGACGCACGCCGTTTCGATGGACGACCCCAACCGCATTGAAGTGGAGACGTCACCGGTGAAGTGAATGGTGATCTGCGTGGTGGGGTGCGAAGTCGTGGCTCCGCAGTTCTCAAGTTTGTTGACCGTCGTGAGGACGATCGAGATCC
>JBDSMK010000112.1:0-3130 GCA_039915905.1 Ilumatobacteraceae bacterium | reverse complement strand
AGCTCGCCGAGCGCTGGCGCGCCGCCAGCCAAGTGACCGGCGGTGCGCAACCACCGCCCGCGAACGAGAGGGAGAAGACATGAAATCAGCAAAGATCAGCGACGTTCACGGACGACGTGTGTGGGATTCGCGTGGTCGCCCCACGGTGGAGGTCGAGGTGCACTGCGGCACGTCGACAGGTCGCGCGATCGCCCCGGCCGGCGCCTCCACCGGCAGCGCTGAGGCAGTCGAACTGCGCGACGGCGGCACCGCTTTCGGTGGCCGCGACGTTCGCCGCGCAGTTGCCAACGTCGACGGCACCATTGCCGCTGCGCTGATCGGAGCGGACGTCACAGATCAGCGAGACGTCGACGCCCGCCTCGTCGCGCTCGACAATTCGCCGACGCTGGCCAGCATCGGCGCCAACGCAGTGGTCGCCACTTCGATGGCCTGTGCCCATGCGGCGGCGGCGGTCAACCAGATGCCCCTGTGGCAGTACCTCCTCGGTTCGTCGTCCGGCAGCGGCGGCGGCAGCAGCGGCGGGCCTACGACGATGCCGTTGCCGGAGAT
Source organism: Ilumatobacteraceae bacterium (assembly GCA_039915905.1). Classification (GTDB taxonomy): domain Bacteria; phylum Actinomycetota; class Acidimicrobiia; order Acidimicrobiales; family Ilumatobacteraceae; genus JAODBQ01. The sequence goes on along the minus strand of JBDSMK010000112.1, from coordinate 2,581 downwards.
CCAGATCTTCGGCGGCGGAGCGCACGCCGGGCGGCGCATCGATATCCAGGACCTGATGGTGATGTCCCCCGGGGCATCCAGCTTCGCTGAAGCACTGGACTGGACGGCGGAGATCTACGCCGCGGCCGGCACGTTGGTGGACCGCTCCGGGGTGGCCGACGAGGGTGGATGGTGGCCGGCGTTCGACACCAACGAACAGGCCATCGAGACCGTCGTACGGGCGATCGAACTGGCCGGTTTCAAGCCCGGCGTCGACGTCGTTGTTTCACTCGACGTCGCCGCCTCCGAACTGTGGCACGAAGGTCACTACCGGCTCGGGCTGGAGGGACGCGACCTCACCTCGGAGGAGATGTGCGCGATGGTCGTGCGCTGGACCACCAACTACCCCATCGCCTCCGTCGAGGATCCGCTCGGGGAGGACGATCTGGACGGGCTACGGGCGTTCACGGCCGCGGTCGGCGACCGCGTGCAGGTCGTCGGCGATGACGTGTACGTCACCAACGCGGCACGGGTCGCGGAACTCACCGGGGTGGCCAACGCGTTGCTGGTGAAACCGAACCAGGCAGGCACGCTGAGCCGCGCTGCCGCCGCCCTCGCCGCGTCCCGAGCGGCCAACTGCGGTGCGATCGTCTCGGCTCGCTCCGGCGAGAGCGAGGATGTCACCATCGTGCACCTCGCAGTTGGTTGGCAGGTCGCCCAGCTGAAGGTCGGTTCGATCACCCGCGGTGAGCGCACCGCGAAGTGGAACGAGGCGCTGCGAATCGAAGACCTGCTTGGTGCCGACGCGCGCTTCGCCGGCTGGGCCCCGCTGCCTAGTACGACCGGTGGGCACAGATGACCGGCCCGTCGTTGCGCAGCGCGTTGCGCAAGCGGCTCGACGCCGGCGAGATCGCCGTCGTCGTCGCTGGGCATTCGATGAGCAGCGACACCGTCGACTTCCTCGGACCACTCGGGTTCGACGCGGTGTGGTTGGAGGGTGAGCACGGCCCGTTCACATGGGATCGCCTCGGCGATCTGTCGCGGTCCGCCGAACTGTGGGGCATGGCTGCGCTGTTGCGTGTGCGAACGCTGGATCCGACGTTGATCGGCCGCGCCCTCTCGCTCGGCGCCCACGGCATTGTCATCCCGCAGGTGAGCACGGCCGAACAGGCAGCCGTGGCAGTAGCTGCGGCGAGGTTCGCTCCGGAGGGATCGCGGGGTGTCTCCCGCGGGCGCCGCTCGTATCGCGCACCGGGAATCGACGCAGCCGACTTCTTCACCACGGAGAACGACAACACGGTGGTCGTGGTGCAACTAGAAGATCCCACCGCGCTGGCCAACATCGACCAGATCGTCGCCGTCGAAGGACTCGACGTGGCCTTTGTCGCGCCCAACGACTTGGCACAGGCAATGGGTTTGCAGGGCCGCACCGATCACCCTGAGGTGGTCGGTGCGATCGATGCGGCGATCAGCCGGATAGCCGCATCGGGCGTCGCCGCCGGCACGTTGTGCCGCCCCGACCAGGTGCAGCGATTCGTCGGTCTCGGCGCCAGGCTGCTGTACGTCAACTCCGATGAATGGCTGCGTTCCGGGGCCGGCGCGTTTGCTGCGGCGGTCCGTTCGGCGACTCCGCCGGGCTGAGGTAGCAGCGCATCCCGCCGAGCCCCTAAGGCGACGACATCGCGGACCGAGCGCGCGCTAACTTGCCGCGCGTGGGCTCCCCGATTGTGGCTCGTCAGCGATGAGCAAACGCGACGGGCCCACCACAGCGAACAACTTCGTGAGGTCCGTGCGCACTACTCGCCGGGTGCGGCGGGCCACCTCGCTGGCCATCCTCGGCGCAGGCCTGATGACGCTGATATCGGCGCTGACCCCGTCGTTCGCCAATCGCTTGCACTACCTCGATCAGGTCATGCCGGTGGTAGTTCACCAAGCCGCATTCGCGGTGACGGTGGTGATCGGTGTGGCACTCATCCAACTTGCCGGAGGGGTGCGGCGCGGTCAGCGACGATCGTGGTTGCTGTCAGTGTTGATGCTGATCGTGGCGGCGGTCTTGCATCTGGTGAAGGGTCTCGATGCCGAGGAAGCCACCGTCTCGGCCGTCCTCGCGACGGTGCTGGTGACGATGCGCCACCACTTCCGGGCCCCGAGCGACCCGGCGGCGAACCTGTGGCGCGGCCGGTTGCGCATCGTCGGTTCGGTCGCCGTCGCACTGGTAGCCGCGTCATTGAGCATCGCGGGTGTGCGGCGCCACAGCCTGGGGGTTGGAGGGTCGTTTCGGGCCGTGTTGGAACGAGTGGTCGGCAACCGCTCAGTGGTCATCGGCGGAAGACTCGACCGGTTCATCAGCCCTGCGCTTGGCGCGCTCGGGCTGACGCTGGTGGCGTTTGCGTTGTGGGCGCTACTACGACCGTCACGTACGGGCGGCCCGGTCTCGGCCGACGCCGCCACGGCCAGACGAATCATCGCTGAGCACGGTGACGACACGTTGGCCTACTTCGCGTTGCGCAGCGACAAGCAGCGCTGGGTGTTCGGCGAAACCCTGATCGCCTACGCGGTCATCAACAACACCTGCCTGGTGTCGCCCGATCCAATCGGTCCG
>JBDSMK010000098.1:0-3210 GCA_039915905.1 Ilumatobacteraceae bacterium | reverse complement strand
GTCGATGTCACGCACGTAGTGCAGCGTGAGCGAACTGAACACGATGTCGCAGGACCCCTCGGAAAGCTCGAGTGTGTCGAGGTCGGTGCACTCATAGTCGATCGAGGAAGTCGTCTCCAGTCGGGCTCGCTCGAGCATTCGTGTCGAAACGTCAATGCCGAGGACCGATGCCGCATCGTTTTCGGCGGCCCAACGACTGAACCATCCGAAGCCGCACCCAAGATCGACAACGCGTCGACCAGCGACCTCGGGCACCATGGAGCGAAGCACCGGCCACTCTGCTGCGCCGTCGAGTCCGTGGACCTGACGATCGAGCGTGACGTAGCCGGCCAGGAAGTCAGGGTCGTCGTAGATGTTCTGGGCTTCCATGTCACCTCCGGGCACGACGGTAGGCGCGATCGATGAACCCGGAGGTCAGGGCGGGTCAGTCGAGTTGGGAGCCGACGACGCTGACGAAGCTGACGCAGGCTCCTGGTGCACCGCCGAGGTTGTGAGTCAAGGCTTTGGTGCGACCGGCGGCAATCGACGCGATCTGGCGCGCGCCAGCCTCACCGCGCAATTGCAACCAGCATTCGAACAACATTCGCAGGCCGGAGGCGCCGATCGGGTGGCCGAACGACTTCAGCCCACCGTCGGGGTTCACCGGCAGCTCACCGTCGAGGTCGAACGTGCCGGCCAGCGCTTCCTTCCAGGCCATCCCCCGCTCGGCGAAACCGAGATCTTCCATCAGCACCAGCTCGGTGGGAGTGAAGCAGTCGTGCACTTCGGCCATAGCCAGCTCGGCGCGCGGGTCGGTGATACCGGCCTGGGCGTAGGCATCCTTTGCCGAATGGACCACTTCCTCGAACGTGGTGTAGTCGTACGACGGGTCGATCGGCCCAGCAGCCGGACCGGCCACGAATGACAGCGCCTTCACGTACAACGGGTTGTCGGTGTACTTGTGGGCATCCTCGGTTCGCACGACGATGGCCGCGGCAGACCCGTCGCTGACCCCGCTGCAGTCAAAGATGCCAAGCATCCCAGCCACGATCGGACTGGCCGCGATGGTCTCCTTGGAGACCTCCTTGCGGAACTGGGCCCGCGGGTTGAGTGCCCCGTTCTTGTGGTTCTTCCAGGCGATGCGAGTCAGCACCTCCTTCAATTCTGCCTCGTCGACGCCGTACTTCTTGGCGTAGGCCGGGGCCAGCAGACTGAACGACGCCGGCGCTGTGACAGTGGCCGAAGTGCCGTCATTGGCCGGTGCGCCGACCACCAGACCGGAGTATCCGCTGTCTTTCAGCTTCTCCACGCCGATCGCCATTGCCACGTCATAAGCGCCGCTGGCAACCGCGTAGCACGCGTTGCGGAATGCCTCGCTACCGGTAGCGCAATAGTTCTCCACGTGCGTCACCGGCTTGTACTGGATCTTCAGCGGCCGACTGAGGGTCATACCCGACAGACCGGAGCCCATCGTGCCCAGCCAGAACGCGTCTATGTCGGGGAGCGTCAACCCTGCACTCCCGAGCGCCGCAGCCGACGACTCGATGAGCATGTCATCGGCACTCTTGTCCCAATGCTCGCCGAAGTTGGTGCAGCCCATCCCGATGATGGCCACCCGGTCACGTATTCCGTGAGATGACATCGTCTCGTCTCCGTTCGATCTTGTGTTTGATCTCGTGCTTGTCTCGCTCAGCCCCTGAGGGGCTTCACGTGCTTGTCTCGCTCAGCCCCTGAGGGGCTTCGCTTTCCAGAAGTAGTCGTGGATGCCGTCTTGAACGTAGAGCCGGCGGAAAGTCATCTGCACTCGGTCGCCAATGGCCACGGTTGACGGATCAACATCGGTCAGCTCGCACTGGAATCGGCCGCCACCATCGAAGTCGATGACTGCGGCAACCACCGGTGGGCTGAGGCTGTACGCCAGACGGTCGATCGCATAGGTGGCGATGGTGGCTGAGATGTCCGCCATCCTCACCTCCTCCATCTGATCGATCGCACCGCTGACCATACTGACCCGCGCCGGCGGGAGATGGACGAACCCTGCCTCGTCGCGGCTGCCGATCAAACCGAACTTCCACGCCGTGGACCGCAACGACGGCGGCCCAGCAGGACGATCCGGCTCCGGGCGACGCGGCGGCTCACGGTGCAGCATCCCCCGCCAGGTCAGGAACTGGGCATACGTCAAATCGGTGCGAGTGGAGGCGATCTGGGCGCGCACCGTGTTGCCATCGCGTCGGCGCCCGGCAAGCGCGGCGGTTGTGCGGACCACCATCACGTCGCAGCCGTCCGCCAGATTGGCAACCAGGATCTGCTGATCGGGAGCAGCGCTGTCCAGGGCATCAGCCAGCAGGATGGCCCAATGGGCGGTGGCCGTGTTGCCGATCTCCGCGGTTAGATCGTCGCCCAGTTGCTGGGCGGTGGCACCGATGCTCTTGCGCACCGAGTTCACGGCCCGGGTGTGCAGGCCGCTAACGATCACTCGATCAAAGTCGCCGATCGCCAGACCACTGGCCTTCAGCGCCGCACCGATCGCCTCTTCGGCCAACGGCATGTAGGCGTGTTCACCGAACCGCTCCTCCCACTGCTTGGAGTACGTCGCGCCGGGTTCGCGCCAGCGCTCTACGAACTCTGCGGTGACCGAGTGGCGCGCCACGAGCTCGGCGATCACCGGCTCCGATGACCCGGGCTGCGCAAAGCAGATGGCCACCGCCGCGTCGCCACCGCCGGATTCGTCGGCACCACCGGGTAGCCCGGTGCGTACGTCTGACAGCACGGCCGCCCCGCCGACGGCAGCAGCCATCAGCACCGCACCGACACCACTGCGCACGGAGCCGACCGCGTCGAACGCGGCGACCGAGGCCGGCAGGGCGAGAGCGGCATGGATGGCCGTGGCATTTGTCTTGTCGAAGTAGGCGGGTGATGTAGTGGCGAAGCTGATCAACTGCGGCGTATAACCGGAAGGCATCTCCTGCAGCGCCCGGCGCACCGCTTCGACACCCATCGAGGTGCTGTCTTCGTCGTAGCTGGCAACACTGCGCAATCCCTTACCGCCGCCGCCGCCGAGGGCCGCTGTGATGGCGCTGCGCTGCAGCCGCCAGTACGGCACGTAGGCGCCATAGCTCACGATTCCTGACATACCCGGAATCGTAGGGCGATGGTGCACCGCGCACCGCAGTCGGCCGCGCCTTAACCCGGCTGTTTCAGTAGTAGATCGGGGTTGAGGGGGTCGCGTCC
>JBDSMK010000096.1:0-3255 GCA_039915905.1 Ilumatobacteraceae bacterium | reverse complement strand
AGCGGTGGACAGCACCACTCTGATACCGCGGTCGATGTCGTCAACACCGGTGGTCGTGGCTATCGCTCCGGTGTGGTCGACGCGCATCGGGAAGGCGATGCCACGACCGACGAATGAAGGATTCGTGTCCATGTGCTTGCTCTGCCTATATACCTTTCGTCAGTTCAACTTCAGCAACGAGCCCTTGACGCTGGCTATGCCGGAGGCCTCCAACTTGACCATCGCGCCTGCGCCTTCGAGCTGAGCTCCACCGTCGATCGCCACCTTCTGCTGGCCCTTGACATCCACCGTGGCACCCTCGATCTTGGCTCCCTGAGTGGCTTTGATGGCCACCGAGTTGCCTTTGATCGTGATGGCGCCGTTGTCGAGCTTGATCGAAGCGTCACCGGAGATCAACTCGATTGGCAGGCCGCCCTTGGTGGTCACGGTGATCTTGTCGTCACCGATGACGATCTTGGTACCGCCGTCGGCATTCGTCAGAGTCATGTGGCGACCAGTTGTCGCGCCCTTGCTGTCGCCCTCGAACATCTCGATCTTGTGACCGGCACGCGACCGGATCGAACGCATCTTCAACGCTCCGTCGCTGCCGACAGCCTGCTTGACGTACTTGTCGTCGGCTGACAGCAGGCCACCGATGACGAACGGTCGTCGCAGATCGCCCTGCTCGAAGCCGACGAGCACTTCGTCGTTCACCTCCGGGCGCATCTCCATGCCTCTGTCAGCCGCGCCGCCAAGCGTGACCACCCTCGCCCACGCGCTCTCCTGGTCCGGGATCGTCGGGAACGTCACCTTCACCCGCTGGGAGTTTCCTTCGGTATCGGAGATGTTCGTCACCACGCCGACCATCAGACCGGTCTGACCCCAGCCGCCGCCCGTGGACGGCGAGGTCGAACGGGCGATTCCCTGGGAGTTGCGACCGGTCAACTTGAACCGGGTCCTGAACGGTTGACTGCCGCCGAAGACGTGCTCGCACTCCGTGACGTAGTAGTTGCCGGACAGTTGCTTTCCGCAATCGGCCACCGCTATCCAAATCCCTGGTTTGATCAGCGGAGACTCGAGTGCCTCCCCACTGACGCGCAACGCTGACGCGGCAATGTCACCGCTGATGGCTTCGGCACGCAACTTGGCCTCGTTGACATCGTCCACCGGTCCTGGAACAAGATGCACCTCCTTGCCGAACGTGGACTTGCCTTTGGTGAACGTCGATGTCGCCAGCAACGAGCTGGAACCGGTCGCCTCCGCGCTGCCTTCCACATCCGAGAAGCCATCGATCTTCTTCTTGCCCTTCGGATCCCAGCCGTGGACGTGAACCTTGGTGGCAACGTCGGAGCCAGCGGCCCTGGCCTCGAAACGAACCAGGTTCTTGCTCCAACTCAATCTGACCGCCGCTGAGCCGGAGCTCGGCCGCTTGCGGAAGTGAAGCTTGGTGCCCTCGACGAACCACTCGTAGCCGATTCGGTTGGCGATGTCGGTGAGGAAGGCGCGGTCGTTCATCGTCTGCAGCACGTACTGGTGTACTGCGGAAGTAGCTTCGACCGTCGCGGTCAGGCCGTGTCTCGAGGCAATCCGCGAAACGATGTCGGACCACGTCTGTTGCAGGTACGTCGCAGGAGTCATCTGCGATGACAGGCGGTGCGAGAGATCCATAGCTTCCACCAGGAACTCGTGGCGCTGATCGGCGCGCTGATCTGCCCCGAGCGCGGTTACCTCGCCGCTGAACACCACCGTGGAAACCGCCTCGTCTCGTATCGCGACGGTCAACGGGTCACCGATCTTGTACTTCCCCGCGTCGAGCAACTCCATGTTCGGATCGGAGAACCGCAGCACGACCGAAGACGTCTCCAGGAGCGACAAGTAGACACGTGCATCCACCAGGTCCTTGTCGTCGATGGGTGCGCCGCCGATCTTGATGTCGGGGACAATGGTGAGGCCGGGGACGCTGGAGATATCGGGCACTCAGCTCTCCAGTTGCGGGATGTCGAGGATAGAGCCCGGACGCAGATGGAACGGGTCGGCGATGCCGTTACCAGCCGCGATCGGACGCCACTTGGTGGCATCGCCGTAGTACTGCGCGGCGATCAGCGAGAGGTTCTCCCCCGGCTGGACCTGATGCGATGCAGACGGGTTTGGTGTGCCTGACGTGGGGTTCTGCGCAGGCCAGGTGTCGTCGGGCTCAAACTGCTTGAGGCTCATCGAGGCCCGCGCCCGAAGTGGCGTACCGTCGGGAGCGAAGTACACGAACGTAACGGTGATGTTCTCGATCACGCAGCGAAATGAGTGGAAGCCGCCCCAATGGAACTTGACCCACGGCGGCCGACCGTTGTTCGATGTCTGCGAATAGCCGGCCAAAGTGGTGTCGATCTTCGTCAACTTGATCAGCTTGTTGGTGTACGCCGCCACCGTGCTTCCCTTGTCGGTGGTGTCGAAGAACAGGTCTAGCGACATCGTTCCTGGCTCGCCACCGCGATACTCCAACGTGCCGCCACCCTGGCCGGGCACTGTGCTCTCCTGCCATCCGCTTGACACGGTGACAGCTAGTTCTTCCGGGTTGAACAGACAGGCGATGTGTTCGCCGCCCTCCGTCTCTAGATAGGCCTTCTCAGCCATCACCACCACCCCCTGACGCGACCACCGCGTCGTTCGAGATCGTTGACAACGCGTCGCTCGATCAGTTCGATCAGTTCTTCGAAGTCGTTGAGCAGCATCGATGTCGTTAGCCGCTGGTTGGCTGGCGCAGCCGAAGGCAGCAACGTATTGGTCCGCGAGCCGGCTGCGCCGGATGCCGGAAACGCCGGGGCATCGCCACCGGTCGAACCGCCGCGCCCGCGGTGTCCGCCGATGCTCACGGCGCGGCGGACAACGTCAGTTGAAGATGAGGTGATCGCCGACGCTGCACCTCCAGTCCCAGCGAACGCTGGCAGGCCGGTGTGGCCGGTGTGGCCGGTATGGCCGGTATGAGAGGACGACGGTGTTGAAGGCGCCGACGATGCATCCTTGCGCTGAATCACCCGCGGCAGCACGGTCGCCCCTCGGGCCAGTGGCAACGAACCCGGGTCCACCGACGTAGCTCGCGAAACACGTGCCAATCGACCGACTCGCATCGCCGCGTGCTCCTCATGATCGTGACCCGGTTCGGCATAGAAGCGAGGCCGAGTGGGCGCCGAGGCTGCGTGCACCAGTTCGTGGGCCATCAATTCATAGGTGGCCGGCGAGTCGTCAGGTGCGTGCTGGAGATGGACCACGTTGCCCAGAGTC
>JBDSMK010000031.1:0-3504 GCA_039915905.1 Ilumatobacteraceae bacterium | reverse complement strand
GACGAGCAGGGCTCGCTGCTGTTCCGCAACCTGTTGCCCGCCGACGGATGGACGCTGCGCACCGACACAGAGGTGAGCGATCCGTTCACGGTGGCGAGCGCGGCCGACGTGCCCGATGCCTCGCTGTACGCGGACCAGGACCTGCTCCCGGACGGCGGGTTCGGCTACATCACGACCCGCGACGGCACGACGCTCAGCGCCAACGTGGTGCTGCCCGGACCCGCCGCGGACGGGCCGTACCCGACCGTCGTCGAGTACAGCGGCTACCAGCCGAGCGACCCGGCCAGCGCCGCACTGGCCGGCATCTACACCACCCAGGGCTTCGCCTACGTCGGTGTGAACATGCGCGGCACCGGCTGCAGTGGTGGTTCCTACAGGTTCTTCGAGACGGTGCAGAGCCTCGATGGCTACGACACGATCGAGGCCGTCGCCGCCCAGCCATGGGTGTTGAACCACCAGGTGGGGATGGTCGGCGTCTCCTACCCAGGGATCACCCAGTTGTTCGTAGCCGCCACCGAACCCCCTCACCTCGAGGCGATCACGCCGCTGTCGGTGCTCGACGACAGCTACCGCAGCACGCTGTACCCCGGCGGGATCCTCAACACAGGGTTCGCTGTGCCGTGGATCGGTGACCGGCTGAAGGAGGCACAGCCATTCGGACAGGCGTGGACCAAGACCCGCGCCGATGGCGGCGACAACGAGTGCGCCGCCAACCAGAAGCTGCGGCTGCAGAACCCGGACCTGCTCACGGAGATCCGCAACACCCCGTACTACTCCAACCCACTCGGCGATTCGCTGGCACCGACGACTTTTGTGAACAAGATCAAGGTGCCGGTGTTCATCGCCGGTGCATGGCAGGACGAGCAGACCGGCGGCCATTTCCCAGTGATGCTGGCGAACTTCACGGGTTCGCCGCACGTCTACGTCACGTTGATGAACGGCCTTCACACCGAGTCGTTGAGCCCACCGGTGCTCGGTCGGATGGTGGAGTTCCTCGATCTCTACGTGGCCAAGAAGGTGCCCGATCTCACCGCCGCCAACGTGGTGGTACCGCTGCTCGGCAAGACGATCTGGGGAGTCACCGACTTCCCGAAGTACGAGAACCGCTTTGCCGGGATGACCTACGACCAGGCGTTGTCGGCGTTCGAACACGACAAGCCGGTGCGCATCCTGTTCGAGCAGGGCGCTGCCGCCGGACTCTCCCCGGGGACCCCCGAGCCGCACTTCACCGCGTCGTTCGATGCCTGGCCGATCCCCGAGGCGAAGGCGACCACCTGGTTTCTGCAGCCCAACGGCTCACTTGCCGAATCCGCGCCAGAGGGCGCCACACAGCCGTCCGCTAGCTACACCGCCGATCCGTCAGCGCTGCCGAAGACGTTCTTCAATGGCAAGGCCTCGATCTGGTTGGCCGGCACGAAGTACGACTGGCAGGCGATCCCGTCCGGCATTGGCGTCGGGTACATCACCGCCCCACTGACCGCCGACACGGTCATCGCCGGCTCCGGTTCAGTGGACCTCTGGGTTCAGTCGTCGAGCCCTGACACCGACCTCGAAGTCACCGTGTCGGAGGTCCGACCCGACGGCCAGGAGATCTACGTCCAAAGCGGATGGCTGCGCGCCAGCCACCGAGCGCTCGACACCTCAGCCAGCACCGACCTACGCCCGGCGCATACCGATCTGAAGGCCGACGCCGCCGACCTACCGGCCGGTACGTTCACGCCAGTCCGTGTCGAACTGTTCCCGTTCGCCCACCCGTTCCGCGCCGGTAGCCGGCTGAGATTGACGGTGCACGCCCCTGGCAACGACCGTGCGGTGTGGGAGTTCGAGACCATCTCCAAGGGAGAGACGGTGCAGATCGCCGCCGACGCCACGCACCCGTCGAAGATCGTGCTTGCCGTCGTGCCCGGAGTTGCCGTGCCAGCCGACGCTCCGCCGGCGTGCGGCGCTCTGCGCGGCCAGCCGTGCCGGCCTTACAGCGCAGCGATGAACGGCGGCTGATGAACAGACTCGACGAGCTCGGCGCATTCCTGCGCGCCCACCGCGATGCGCTATCACCGGCCGACGTCGGGCTGCCGTCGGGACGGGCGCGGCGGACACCCGGGCTGCGCCGCGAAGAGATCGCACTGCTGGCAGGGGTTTCGGTCACCTGGTACACGTGGCTCGAGCAGGGCCGCCCGATCAACGCGTCGGTGGATGTGCTGGAAGCGTTGGCACGGGCGTTACGCCTCGATGACGCCGAACGGCGGCTGCTGCTGCTACTGGCAAGCCGTCAGAGCGCCGCACCTCAACCGACCATCGAACATGCCCCCGATGCCCTGGTGCGGCTGATCGCGGCGATGGAACCGGCACCGGCTTACGTGCTCGGTCCAGCGTTCCAGTTCCTCGCCTGGAACCGTCCGCAATCGTTGCTCTACCCGATGATCGACCGGCTCGCCGACGACGAGCGCAACCTGCTGTGGGTCATTTTCGCCGAACCGTCGACGCAATCGTTGCTGGTCGATTGGGAGGATCAGGCACACGAGATCCTCGCCGAGTTTCGGTTGGCGGTAGCACCTCTGCGAACGACTGTGGCGGTGACATCGTTGGTCGAGAGCCTGCAGGTCGCCAGCCCCAAGTTCGCCGAGTGGTGGTCGCAGCAAGACGTCGCCGGCTTTCACACCAGGGTGCGCCGCTACCACCACCCGCGGGCCGGCGAATTGGCCTTCGAGTACCAGCAGTTGACACCGAGCGAGTGGCCGGCGCTTCGGGTGGTGTGTCAACTGCCGGTGCCCGGCGACGACAGCGCCCAGCGGCTGGCGGCTTGGCGCACGATCGCTTGACCACGCCGGCGCCGTGGCGTGGCACATCCGGCCGGCCCGTGGCCGAAAACGGCGACAGGCCGCCGGATCGCTCCGACGGCCTGCTACCTGAAAATTGGAAAGGTCAGATGACTTCGACGTTCTGCGCTTCCTCACCCTTACGCCCCGGGGCGACGTCGAACTGAACCGACTGGCCCTCGGTCAACGACTTGTAGCCGTTGCCCTTGATGTTGGAGAAATGGACGAATACGTCACTGCCGCCCTCGCGGGAGATGAAACCAAAGCCTTTTTCGGCGTTGAAGAATTTGACGGTTCCGGTTGTCACTTGATGAACTCTTTTCACTGGCGGACCGCCACTGTGGCGAACCACTCCCCATCGTAACGTGGTCCGTTCGAGAACCGCCGTGCTACTTCGCCGATAGATTCGCCGCCGTGAACGGTGTGCTCGACGAGACCCGCCGCCGCCGGACGTTCGCGATCATCAGCCACCCCGACGCCGGCAAAACCACGCTCACGGAGAAGTTCCTGCTCTACTCCGGCGCGGTGCAGGAGGCCGGTTCGGTCCATGCTCGCGAGGGCCGGCGTACGGCGCGCAGCGACTGGATGGATATCGAGCAGCAACGCGGTATCTCGATCAGTTCCACGGTGATGCAGTTCCCCTACTCCGATCATGTGCTCAACCTGCTCGACACCCCCGGCCACCGCG
>JBDSMK010000467.1:0-3001 GCA_039915905.1 Ilumatobacteraceae bacterium | reverse complement strand
GCCCGATCCATTTCTGCCCGATCCATTTCTGCCCGATCCATTTCTGAATGTCGACCTCGACCTGCCCGACCGGCGTGTCGGCAAGGTTCGGGTGTCCTACGCCCTTGGTGATCGCCACCGACTGTTCGTCACCACCGATCGCTTGTCTGCGTTCGATCGGATCATCTCCGGTGTGCCGTGGAAGGGGCAGGTGCTCAACCAGTTGGCGGCATGGTGGTTCGCGTCCACCAGTGACATCGTGGCCAATCATGTGGCCACGGGTCGCGTTGCGCTGCCGGACCCGAACGTGCTGGTTGCCGTGGCGGCCACTCCGCTGCCGGTGGAGGTGATCGTGCGCGGCTACATAACTGGCGTCACCAGCACATCGCTGTGGAAGCGTTACGCCGACGGTGCCCGCGAGATCTACGGCTACAGGTTCCCCGACGGGTTGCACAAGAACACCCCGTTGCCGACTGCAATCATCACCCCGACCACCAAGGCCGAGGCCGGGGCGCATGACGAAGCGCTGACCGTCGCCGAGGTGACCGAGAGCGGCCTCGTTGCCTCGAAACTGTGGGACGAGGTGCAGGCGGCGGCACTAGCGGTGTTTGCTCGTGGCCAGCAGGTGGCGGCCAGCGCCGGTCTGATCCTGGCCGACACCAAGTACGAGTTCGGGTTGACGCCCGACGGCTCGTTGCTGTTGATCGACGAGATGCACACTCCGGATTCGTCTCGATTCTGGGTGGCCGATTCCTACGAGGAGCGCCTTGCCGCCGGGGAGGAACCCGAGAGTCTCGACAAGGAAGTCATCCGCCGTGCGTTGGCCGATGCCGGCTACAGCGGTGATGGTCCGCCCCCGGAGCTGGATCCGTCGATCTGGCAAGCAACCACCGCCCGCTACATCGACACATTCGAACGGTTGACCGGCGAGACGTTTGTCAAGGCCGATTACCCGGTCGGGCCACGAATAGCAGTGGCCCTGGCAAAGGTGTCCGGATGAACGCTTTCGTTGTTGTGCTGATGGGTTCACCAGCCGATCGCGATCACGCCGCGAAGATCACCGCCACCTTGGACCTGCTGGGGATCGAGTGGGTGCAACGCATCGGCAGTGCACACAAGACCCCCGAGCACGTCTTGGCGATCGTGGGTCAGTACGAAGCCGATCCGCGGCCCAAGGTGTGGATCACTATCGCCGGACGGTCCAACGCGTTGTCCGCGTTCGTCGAGGCCGCGGTCAGTGCGCCAGTGATCTCCTGTCCTCCTCTATCGATGGCCGAAGACGTGTGGAGCAGCTTGCGGATGCCCGCCGACGTGGCACCACTGGTGATCCTCGACCCGTCCAACTCGGCAATGGCCGCGGCCAAGATCCTCGGCCTGGCCGACCCGGCAATCACGGCCAGAGTCAACGCCTATCGCCGGTCGAAGTACGCTGCGGTCGTCGCCGCCGACGAGCAAGCTCGCAACTGATGCCCAACGAGGCACCGTTTGACGACGCCCCGCACGAGGAATGCGGCGTACTTGCCCTGTCCACTCCCCACGGTGAGGGCGTCGCCCAGATGACCTTCTTAGGCCTGTACGCATTACAGCACCGTGGCCAGGAAGCTGCCGGGATTGCCGTAAGCGACGGCAGCAGGGCTCGGCTGCACAAGGACATCGGGTTGGTGTCGCGGGTGTTTACCCCCGAATCGTTGGCACCGTTGAGCGGCTACCACTCGATCGGGCACACCCGTTATTCCACGAGCGGCGCCGGTGGGCAACGTAATGCCCAGCCGTTCCTGGTGGAGACGATGCATGGTCCGCTGGCGCTGGCCCACAACGACAACCTGGTGAACGCCCCGGCCTTGCGCGCAGAACTACTCACCCGCGGATTCGCCCTGACAGCCACGAGCGACACCGAGGTGATGACGCTGATGCTTGCGTCGGCCACCGGCAACACCTGGGAGGAACGCCTGGCGCGCACACTGCCGGCATGGAAGGGTGCCTACACATTGGTGGTGCTGGCCGCCGACCGGGTGCTCGCGGTTCGTGACCCGTGGGGATTCCGGCCGTTGTCGGTCGGGCGGCTGCCCGGCGGGGGTTGGGCGGCGGCCTCCGAGACGTGTGCCCTGAGCACGCTTGGTTGCACCGAGATTAGCGAGGTCCATCCTGGCGAGATCGCGACGATGCAGGGCACCCAGCTACGCCGCCAACAGGTGCTCGCTGCTGCACCACGCCAGGCCAGATGCGCGTTTGAGTACGTGTACTTCAGCCGTCCCGATTCGGTCTGGAACGGGCAGAACGTGCACCATGTGCGCCAGCGCCTGGGCGAGCGACTCGCCCTGGAAGCCGGGGTCGATGCCGACGTGGTTGTGCCTGTGCCGGACTCCTCGATCCCGGCCGCGATCGGTTACGCCCGGGTCAGCGGCGTGGCGTACAACGACGGATTGATCAAGAACCGCTACATCGGACGCACGTTCATCGAACCGTCGCAGACCCTGCGCGACCGGGGCGTGGCTCTGAAGTTCAACGCGTTGGCCGAGAACCTGGCTGGCCGTCGAGTAGTGATGATCGATGACTCGTTGGTCCGCGGCACGACCGCCGGACCACTGGTGAAGCTGGTGCGCGATGCGGGGGCGACCGAGGTTCACCTGCGGATCACCTGCCCACCGATCACCAGCGCCTGCCACTTCGGTGTCGACATGGGCCATGACGGCGACCTAATGGCGGCCCGCCTCTCCGTTGCCGAGATGGCCGAGGTGATCGGCTGCGACTCGTTGGCCTTCTTAAGTCTCGAGGGGATGAACGCCGCGATCACCGGTGGCGAGGACCCAACAGGATTGTGTAATGGCTGCTTCACCGGCAACTATCCGTTGGTCGTCGGCGACGCCCCTGCCAAGTTGGCCTTCGAAGGCGTCCTGGCATGAGGGTCGCAGTACTCGGAACGGGCGGTCGCGAAGAGGCGATCGCCTGGGCGTGCCGCACCCATGACCATGACGTGGTCGTCGTCGCCGGCCTTGACGCAGCCCTCGCCTCCGGACGACGG
>JBDSMK010000445.1:0-2925 GCA_039915905.1 Ilumatobacteraceae bacterium | reverse complement strand
TGCGACTGCCGCCGAGGAGCACCGCCTGTTGGGCGCGGTGTTGGAGGCACTGTTGACAGTGTCCGAGCTCGATGTTCCAGGCGACAACGGCGGGGTGGCGACCCGGGTGCACGTTGCAACCTCGAGCGTCGCCGGGGGTATTGCCGAGCACCAGGTGTGGGAGTCGCTGGGTGTGGCCCTGCGGCCGTCGCTGGCGTTGGTCGTCGAGTTCGCGATGCGCCCTCAGGCGGAGACCGACATCGCCACAGCGGCCGAGAAGATCACGATCGGGATGCAACACGTCGATGTTCCCGCTGCTGCTGCCGGTGCCGCTGCCGCTACTGGTGCTGCTGCCGCTGGCGCAGCCGCAGGTTCCGCCGACTCAGCCACACGGACGTGGACTGCGTTCAGGATCCGCGAGTCGCATTGATGCGCCGCGCCATCGGATTCGGACCAGCGACGACCCGCATGCGTCTCAATCAGAGTGCGGTGAGCTGTGTGCGCACCAGCCGGTCGCACCGCTCACCGGGTTTGCCGCGCCGTCTTCGGCTCGGGTCGGTGGTGAGCTGTGTGCGCACCAGCCGGTCGCACCGCTCACCGCTAGACGATGCCGGTCTTGATCGCGTAGGCGACAGCGTGCGACCGGTTGCGCAGGTGCAACCTGGTGGTCACGTCGTGGATGATGTTCTTGATCGTCCGCTCCGAGTACGCCAGCTTGTTGGCGATCTCTTGCGTTCCGAGTCCGTCGGCCAGAAGCCGCAGCACGTCGCGCTCACGGTCGTTGAGCCCGTCTCGGCCGATGCCGCGGGGCAACAGCACGTCGTGTTGCAGGCGACTCACCTGTTGCAGCAGGCGACCTACCAGGTCCGGCGCAAGAGTTCCGTTGCCTTTAGCCGCGGAGACCACCGCGTGGGCCAGCAACTCAGGGGTCGCCTCCTGGCGGCGCAGCAAGCCTGCCACGCCTGTCTCGACGGCCAGCATCAGCGAGTTGTCATCGAGTTGCGACGCGACCAGCACTACCTTCGGGCAGCCGCCCCGCTGGATCCCGCGCACTGCTCGTACCGTGGCCTCGTCGATCGCGTCGCTCACCACGATCGCCACGACAGCCTGGTCGATTGCGGCCTCGTCGAGCACGTAGGCCTCCGGTCGACCGCGCAGCTGGGCGGCCACCCCAGCCTGTGAGATTGGGTCCTCGCTGTACACGTAGACCGCGATTCGTTCGTTCATGTCGGGTTCCTCCAAGCACCGTGACTGCGACCGGCGGTAACCAAGTCGCCACCCAAAGAGTTCGTTGCGTCATGGCGGATACATCGACTTCGCCGATCTCACTCGTTTTGGGCGGGCTACAAAACCGGCAAATGTGCTCGCAATGCAGACAACAGCGGCTGAACGGGCACCCCACCCTGCCCGCGCACCCGTTTCGACCGGGTCGCAGATCGTTCATCATCATTGCCATGGGAGCAATTGCATCGTTGGAGGGTGCCGCGTTCGCGGTCCAACCGGGGGCCGAGGTCAGCGTGGTGCTGCGGGTCCGCAACACCGCCACCGTGGTCGACGAGTTCACGTTCCAGCCAGTTGGAACTGGCGCACCGTGGATCACCGTCGAGCCCCGAACCGTTTCGCTGTTTCCTGGTGCCGAGGCTTCGGTCGTAGTGCGGCTGGCCCCGCCGCGGTCACCCGATGTTGCGCCCGGTGAGGTGCCATTCGCAATCCGCGTGTTGTCGCGGGAGGACCCGACCGGCTCGGTGGCTGAAGAGGGGACCGTCACCGTAGGGCGCTTCGAGCAACGCAGCCTCGAGCTGTTCCCACCAAGCGTCAGTGGTCGCCGCCGGGCGCGCTACGAGTTGGCGATCGACAACCGCGGCAACGGGCCCATAGAAGTAGCGCTGGCCGGTGCCGATTCCGACAACAGCTGCCGTTACCTGTTCACGCCCGAGGTGGTGTTGGTTGACCCGGGCTCGGCCAAGTTCACCAAGCTGCGCGTGACACCCGCGCGACGGTTCTGGAAGGGTCCGGCCAAGAGTCACCCGTTCCAGGTGATCGCCACGCAGGAGGGATGCGAGGCAGAGTTCGTCAACGGCTCCTACACGCAGCAGTCAATGCTCCCACCGTGGGTGCTGAAGGCGGCGTTGGCCACTGCGGTAGCGGCGCTGGCGCTTTTCATCCTGTGGCAGACCCTGTTCAAGTCGACCGTGCAATCGGCGGCACGCGATGCGGTGGCCAAGCCATTGGCATCACTGGCGCAGCGCGTCGACGCGGTCGCCCCGACTACGCTTGCAGGACCCGGTTCTGGCGGTGCAGGGGGTGCGCCGACCACCACCGTGGCAGGCGGTGCGTCTGGAGGGGGGACTGCGCCGGGTGGGGGGACTGGAGGTGCGACGACGACCACCACTGCTACCGGCGGGGGTTCCACCGGCTCCGGGTCGAGCGACTTCTCCACACCATTCGGCGACCCGACCGACTTCCAATTGGGCGGCGGTACACCCGTGGCCCCGGGCGCGCCGCGTTCGTTCAGCCAGTCTTTTACCAAGCCGTTTGCATTGACCGACGTCGTCCTGCAGAACCCGGGTGGTGACACCGGTACTGTTGAGGTTTCACGCAACGGGGCAGTGCTGATGACTTCGGCTTTGGAGAACTTCCGTGACTACGACTTGCACTTCGTCGCTCCGTACGTGTTCAACCCGGGCCAGCAGCTGGTGCTCAAGGTCACCTGTACAACGCCGGCACCGACGGACGCAGCCGGATGCGCTGTGTCGGGTTCGTTCGCTGGATTCGTGAAGTGACGTGAGCCGCTTCACCCTGCGACGGATGGCGATGACTGCCGCACTGGCGTTCGTCGCCACGGTCGCGGTCGTCGCCGGACAGCACGGTGACGGGCGCACGTTGTCACGCCCGGTCGAGTTGGTCTCGGTAGATCCCGCCACAGGGTCACCCCTGACCACCGCG
>JBDSMK010000391.1:0-8141 GCA_039915905.1 Ilumatobacteraceae bacterium | reverse complement strand
CATCGTGGAACGCAAGACGTTCCCCCGGGAGAAGACCTGCGGCGACGGACTCATCCCGCGCGCTGTGCACCAACTCGACGAGATGGGCCTCACAGAGCAGATCCAGTCGTTCCACCGCTACAACGGCCTGCGAGCCACCGGAATGGGCCGAGAGCTGGAACTGGAATGGCCGTCGCACCCGGTGTACCCGCAGCACGGCTACGTCGTGCGACGCCGCGAGCTGGACCAGATCGTGGCGGCCAATGCCGAGGCGGCCGGGGCCACTCTGCTGCAAGGTCACGATGCACTGCAACCGTTGTTCGATAGAGGATTCGTGCGTGGAGCGGTGGTGCAGGACAAGCGGTCCACCCACGGCGACAAGCCGACCACCCACGGCGACAAGCCGACCATCCACGGCGATAGGCCGACCACACACGGCGACAGGCCGACCACCCGCGAGATCCGGGCGCGATACGTCGTCGTGGCCGACGGCGCCAACAGTCGATTCGGCCGGGCTCTGGGCACGTACCGCACCCGCGAATGGCCCTACGGCACGGCGATCCGCACATACTGGCAGACGCCTCGCCACGCGGATCCGTGGATCGAGTCGGCGCTCGACGTGAAAGACCGCAACGGCAATCCGATGCCCGGCTACGGGTGGATCTTCCCCGTCGGCGACGGCACCGTCAACATCGGAGTCGGATTGCTGTCGACGTTCCGCGACTTCAAGAGCGTCAACACCACCCATCTGCTCGACGCCTACGCCCATCAAGTGGCCGAGCGCTGGGAGATCGACCCTGGCCGACCGGAGTGCAAGGCGACGAGCGGACGGATCCCGATGGGTGGCTCGGTAGGTCCGAAGGCCGGCCCCACCTATCTGGTGGTCGGTGATGCAGGAGGCAGCGTCAACCCGTTCAACGGCGAGGGCATCGACTACGCCTATGAGACCGCCCGGATCGCCGCCGACGTGCTCCACGACGCTCTCGTCGGTGGAGATCCGACACAGTTGCAGCGCTATCCGAAGTGGCTCGACGACGAATACGGCGAGTACTTCAAGGTTGCCCGCCTGTTCGCCCGGGTGATCGGCCGGCCGACCCTGATGCGCGAGCTGACCCGCGTCGGCATGCACAGCCGAACGCTGATGGAATGGGTGCTGCGGATCATGGCAAACCTGCTGCGCCCGGACGAGATCGGTCCGGCCGAAGCGGCCTACAAGGCTGCGGCGCTGCTCGTCAAGCTGGCCCCGAACGCCTGAACAGATCAGCCGCCTACCACCCGTTCAAGCCGAAGGGCGAGCATCGGGCAGCTGCTCACGCATCGTCTGGCGTGTTTCATCAGGTGGTTTCCGATGGGCGCCGGGTCAATGATCGGAAAGCCCCAGTCGTCGAGTTCGATGCGCTCCGGAAACAGTTCGGCGCATATGCCGCGCCCATCGCACGCGATCGGATCCAACTTCATCACCAGACGTTCAGTGCTCATCGCCAGTCGCCTGGCCCGGGCGGCCCGCCCGCCGGCACGCGCAACATCGGTGGACTGTTGAAGTGGACGCACACCCCGTGACGAACGTGATGGTCGACGTCGGCGGCGAAGACCGTCAGGGCGCTGCGTAGCAAGCGGGCAGCTCCATCGGGGAACGTGCACGCACCACGGCGCTCCACCATCCCCGCCCAACTATGCAGGTCGGTCAACGTTGCCCGTCCAGCCCGGCCGATCGCCAAGGCCCGCATCGCCCCGGCCAGCGCGGCCAGCCCGTTGAGGCAAGGGCCACACTGGCCTGCTGACTCACCGGCCATCCAGGCGAGCACTCTCGCCGTCTCGGTTATGCCACAGGCCGATCCCGGCAAAGCCACCAGCGCTCCGCAGCCGACGCCGGCCCCGAAGCGTCGCAGCGAGTGGTTGCTCAGTGTGGCGTCGAGCGCATCGGCTGCCGCCAGCCACGTTCCGTAGTACCCGCCGACCAGAACCGCCTGCAGCCGCTGAACGCGGGCGCCGGCAAGGTCGAGTACCTCGGCCAGCGGTGTGCCCAGCGGCACCTCGCAGACACCGGGGCGACGCACGTCGCCCGAGATGCTCGCCAACATAGTGCCAGGCTCACCGGCCGTTCCGAGCTCGCGGAACCACCGCGGACCGAAGTTGACGATCTGGGCCAGATGGCCGAACGTCTCCACGTTGCAGACCAACGTGGGCCGGTTGTCGACTCCACGTACGTAGATGGGTGGCTGCTTCAGCGTCGGCCGGGCCTCCCCGCCGTTGAGCAGACTCACGAGTGCGCTCTCCTCGCCGGCAACGAACCTCGGTGGAACGGTGAACAGGCGCACTGCGCATGACCGTTCGTTGGCACTCGCCCGTTGGGTGATCGCCTCATGCACTGCGTGGACAGTTCGGGTCGAGGCGCGGTCGATGCACACCACCACCTGGTCGGCGCCCAATGCGCCGGCGGCCAGCAGTGCCCCGTCGATCACAAGATGCGCATGCCGGGCCAGCAACAGGCGGTCCTTGGAACTGGCCGGCTCACCCTCGGCTCCGTTGACCACCACGATGGGTCTGCCTTGGGCCCCTGCCACGGCACGCATCTTGGTGGCGGTTGGGAACGACCCGCCGCCACGGCCACGAAGCCCGGCCTCATCGACGATTCCGCTCAGGTCGGCTGCCGCGTGGCGGCCTGGCCGTCGCGGCGCGGGGAACGCAGTGCGGTGGGTCACCAACGACACAGCTCCATCGGAGGCCACCCCGGCCAGCAGGCGCGGCAGGCCGCGTGGCCCGACAGCTGTCGCAACCCGGTATGCGGATCCGGCAGTCGCATTGCTCACCGGACGGCACGTCCGATGGCGACGCCACCGTTGATCACAGGGCGGGCCGTGAGGCGCCAAGCAACGGCAGCGAGCACTGCCACGACGCAAGCGACGTTCAGTACCACCATCCACGCCAGGCCGGCGTCGGTGCCGATGCCAAGGGTGTGCACCACGGCGATCGGCCAGCAGGCGTATGCGAGCAGATGGATCTGCTTCCACAACCGATACGAGATGTGGCTGCGCAGGATGCTGGAGAGGACCACCGCCAGCAGGCAGTCCATCGACAACGCACCGAGCCCGAGCCACAGCGGTTCGTAGGTACCGACGAACGGCACCACAGCCTCGATCCAGCGGATCGTGACGAAACCGTCGACAACCGACGTGGCTATGTGTATGGCAACGAACACCATCACCAGCAAAGAAATGTTGCGGTGCATCAACTGCACCACCAGGCGCGGTGCATACGGGCGACCCCACGACAACAGCGTTGGCACGCCTAGGACCATCGAGATCGTGAGCAGAACGAGCGCGACGGCCCCACTGCCACGGGTGACGAACCACGGAAGTTGTGATGCCGCGGCGATCACTTCGACATACCTGGCCAACCGTTGAGACGCAGGATCTCACCGCTGACGCCAACCAGGCGGCACGGGTGGCCTTGTTCGATCAGCCACTGCTCGGCGCCACGACCGGACACGATCGCCGCTGTAGTGCAGATGTTGGCCTCCACGCACGACGGCGCGGCCACGCTGACTGTTCGCCAGATGACCTCCGCCGATCGGCCGGTGGCCGGGTCGACCAGGTGATGGCGGGCCTCACCACCGCTGTTCCATTGCCGCACCACGGTGGACGAAGTAGCGAGGGCACCGGACCACAGAGCAACGGCTTCGTCGGCATCGTCGAACGCCACATGGTGGTTGTCTGCGATCCCGACCAGCCAACCGTCGGCCGGGTGGTCGCCGGCGGTGGCGATGTCGCCGCCAAGGCTCACCAGGACACCACCGCCGACGCGTTCGACGGCCGCCGCAGCAGCCAGATCAGCGGCCAGCGCCTTGGCCGTAGCACCGAGGTCGAGACGGACCCCGCTGGGAACCCGGATCCTGCTGGCATCGTCGTCGACGACTACGACCTGCCATCCCGGCACCATCGCGGTGTGCACGACCATCTGGCCGGTATCAAGGCTGGCATCAACACGGGCATCAACACGGGCATCGACACGGGCATCAAGACAGGTGTTGCGACCGGAGATCCCTCTGGTTGCTAGTCCGTCGAAGCTGCAGTCGTAGCCGAGCACGCGCAGTGCTTCACCGATGGTGGGATCGACAAGCCCAGCGGTGCGCCGGGCGGCGTCGAGCGCGACGTGCACTGCCTGCAACAGCAACGCGCCGACGTCCACGAACGTGCCGGCGCGGTTGTTCACCGTGCTGAGCTCGGAGTCTTCGCGAAAGCGACTGCAAGCTGCATCTATTCCGTCGAGCACCGACTGCACCGCCTCGAACGCACCCTGCGCGTCGACGGTGCTGGCGACGTGCACGGAGGTTCCGAGCGCCGCCCCGGTGGCGACGTCAAGGGTGTTCACGATCCTCCGGACACCGGCGGAGGCTGGGTATTGCGAGTGCGGCGGGCCGATGTGACCGGCGGAGCTGTGACCGGCGGAGTTGTGACCCGCGGCGATGTGACCGGCGGCGATGTGACCCGCGGTGACGTGTGTGACGGCGCTGTGGCGACCGGCGTCGTGACCGTTTTGTTGACCGGCTTGGCGACCGGCTGAGTGACCGGCCGGGAAGCCGGCGCCGACGCCACACCCGAACCCGACGTGCCTGCGGCAGCTGTACTCGTTGGCGACGTTGGCCCGCTGGTGGGCGTCGATGGTGGGTCAGGTGCGACGCTCGTCGGCGTAACCGCTGTGGTGACCGCCTTGCCGGAATAGGCATCGGCCGCAACCGCCGACAGTCCGCCGGTGAGCACCAGGCCACCGATCAGGGTGGCGCCGGTAAGTCGGTTGACCCGGCGGATGCCGTGATCCAGACTGTTCTGTCCTGCTGCAGTCATCAGCTCGTACTCCTCCATTTCGAGGCGGAAGACACCACGCATGGAGCCTTGGCGCTCTGCACCTACGTCCACGATTCAACACCCGCCGGGTAAGACACGTCTTGGCACCACCTGGGAAGCAGATGAGATCTGCACCAATACCGCGGATCAACGCTCCAGCCGCGGTGCGCTTGACCAATGTCAATGCGAAGATCCCGAGATGAACCTGAGGCGGTCCCGCCATCCGCGAGCTGAGCCACCAGGTGAACCACCAGCTGAACCACGCGATGAAGGCGCGGCCGGGCCACCACGGCGGCGGTGGCGCAGGTATCTGAAGCGCACGTTGTTGGTGATCGCGGTGCTGATGATCCCGGTCGGCTACTCCTACGGGCGCGCCATCACCGGACCGGGCAATGACAGCCTCGGGGCACGCAGCGTGGAGTGGATGCGCGAGAACCACATGGGTTGGGCCGTCGACAAGGTGGAGCGCACCTGGTATGACCACCATCAGGCCCCCATTGGTGGTCAGCCGAGCGCCGACGCCCGCAGTCTTGGCATCGAAACGCAGGACTCCCCCGGTCCAACGACGTCGTCGGCAGTTCCGGCGACGACCCTCCCTGCGATCGGGCCCGAGGGTCCGCCGATCGGCAACGCAATAGGTGCGCCGGCGACGATCTCTCCGTCGACAATCGCTCCGGCGACGATTGCTCCGGCGACTACCGCGGCGCGCGGGCTCGATCCACCGGCGCCGTTGGTCAGCCCGGCATCCCAGCCAGTGGCCGGCGAGGGGCAGTGGCTCGGCATTGGGCCGCAGACACCCGGCATTGGGCCGCAGACACCCGGTCAGCCGGATGCCGGTCTGCCGGATGCCGGTCGGTGGGCGGCGTACGGAACCCTGATCCGCCCCGACGCGGTGCACACCTCGGTGCTCGATGCCGTGGTCTGGATGGACCCGACGTTGCTCGAGTTCCGCCAGTACCCGGGGGTCAAGATCCCTGGTTCCCCGTGGGACCGTACGGACTACGTCGAGCCGGCGCGCCAGCCGGCACTGCTTGCCGCCTTCGAGGGAGGTTTCCGGCTCAATGATTCACACGGCGGCATGTTCCTCGGCACGACGATGCTCAAGCCGCTGCGCGACGGAGGCGCGACGTTCGTCGTCGATCACGACGGTCGACCGGACATCGGGAAGTGGGGACGAGACTTCACGTCCACTGCCACGCTCGACTCGGCGCGCCAGAACCTCGACCTGATCGTCGACGGCGGCGCGGTGGTGCCAACGCTGGCTACCGACCCGAACAAGCAGTGGGGCTTCACCGGGCCGGCCAACAAAGACGCCGTGTGGCGCTCCGGAGCTGGCATCACTGCAGACGGCGCGCTGGTCTGGGTGGGGGGCAACGGGCTCAGCGTGGTGAGCCTGGCCCAGCGCCTGGTGAGCGCCGGGGCAGTGCGCGCAATGCAGCTAGACATCAACCACGAGTGGGTGCAGTTCAACGTTTATACGACGAACGCCACCGGCGAGGTGCACGGGTCGAAACTTCTGTCGGACATGCAGCACGGCGACGATCGCTACCTGAGCGAGGACACTCGCGACTTCATCGCCGTGTTCCGTCGCTGACAGCGACGTGCAGGCGTCAACCCTGACCGACGACCCAGTCCAGCGTCGATACCAACGCGGCCGGCGCTTCACGCAGCGTGGCAGTGGCCGGTGACGACGGCAGCAGCGCGCAGCAGTCGACCGCCTTGGCCACCCACTCGTCGGCTGTGGCCCGTGCCGACGCCACCCCGCCGTGAGCGCGCACGATGCCTATGGCTTTGTCGCGTTCGGCGACGTCGAGCGGCTTGCCGAGCAAGGCCAGCAGTTCCGCGGCAGCGACACCACCCACTTGCAACGTGCGCAGCACCGGCAGCGTGTAAACGCCTTCGACCATGTCGTGACCGGCGGGCTTGCCGAGTTGCTCTTCGGTGGCGGTGATGTCGAGCAGGTCATCGACGATTTGGAAGACGACGCCGTACGCCCGGCCGAACCCGGTGAGCGCGTCGATCATCGGGCGGTCAAGTTCGGCGACTATCCCGCCGATGCGCGCCGCCGTACCGAACAGCGACGCCGTCTTGCCGCCAACGGAGCTGAGGTAGCTGGCCTCCGGGCGAGCGGAGTTATAGGTGTGACGCAACTCCTCGATCTGGCCCTCGCATAACCGTCCGATGGTGTTGGCCAGCAATCCGGCTACCTCGGTGCCGAGCGAGGCGGCGATCTCCGATGCCCGCGACAGCAAGAAGTCGCCGGCCAGAATGGCCTGCAGGTTGCCCCACTTGGCGTTCACGGTATCGACGCCGCGACGGGTGGGGGCCTCGTCCATCACGTCGTCGTGATACAGCGAGCCGGTCTGCACCAGTTCGCAGGCCACCCCGCCCTGCACCGCGCCGTCACTTGCCGGGCCGCCGGCCACCTGTGCGGCAACCACTGCAAGCACGGGGCGGAGACGCTTACCACCGGCCTTGATGAGATGCCCGGCAATCTCGTCCAGGTACGGGTCGGAGCTTCGCACCGAGGCCAACAGCGCGGCCTCGATCCTGTCGCCGTCACCGGACGGGCCGATGAACTCCAACAGCGGTGACCGAGACACGCGGCCAGGCTAACCGTCGCGACCCTCGGTACACTTTCCCCATGTTTGAACGCTTCACCGACAGGGCTCGAAGGGTCGTGGTGCTGGCACAGGAGGAAGCGCGCCTGTTGAACCACAGCTACATCGGTACAGAACACATCCTGCTGGGCCTCATCCACGAGGGCGAAGGCGTTGCTGCCAAGGCTCTGGAGAGCCTCGGCATCTCGCTCGAAGCCGTTCGCAGTCAGGTCGAGGAGATCATCGGCCACGGTGGCTCCTCGCCGTCGGGGCACATCCCTTTCACCCCGCGGGCCAAGAAGGTGCTGGAGCTCTCGCTACGTGAGGCCCTTCAGCTAGGTCACAACTACATCGGCACCGAGCACATCCTGCTCGGTCTGATCCGCGAGGGCGAGGGTGTTGCCGCCCAGGTGCTGGTGAAGCTCGGCGCCGACCTCAGCCGCGTCCGCCAGCAGGTCATCCAGCTGCTGTCGGGATACCAAGGCGGTTCTGGCAAGGGCGAGCCCTCGACAGCCGCTGCCGGTGTTGCCGGCGGCAGCTCGAAGTCCGACGAGAGCGGCGACAAGGGCAACAGCCAGATCCTCGATCAGTTCGGCCGCAACCTCACCCAGCTGGCCCGCGAGGGCAAGCTGGATCCGGTGATCGGGCGCACCCGCGAGCTGGAACGGGTCATGCAGATCCTCAGCAGGCGTACCAAGAACAACCCCGTGCTGATCGG
>JBDSMK010000372.1:0-4754 GCA_039915905.1 Ilumatobacteraceae bacterium | reverse complement strand
GCAGAGCAAGCGTGCGGTCATAGTCGGTGCGCCACAACGCCTCAGGGACCTCTATCTCGGCGGTGACCAACAGCGAGTAAGACTGGGGTAGCGGACAGGTCAACACGACCGCGTCAGCCGCGATCATGGCGCCGTCGTCGAGACGTACCTGCCATCCCCCAGCCGCGCCGCGATGCACCGCGAATACCAACGTCGCGCAGCGCACATCCAGGCCAGCGGCAACGTGCTTGGCGAGGGCGTTCATCCCGCCGCGGACCACGTAGCGCGGGTAGCCGTCGGGCGAGCCGCCAAACCCGCGACACCATTCAACGACGAGTCCGGTGGTGATCCACGGTTGGGTCAGCGCATCGAACTCCTCGCTGCGTACGGTGAAGAACTGAGCGCCGTGGTCCAGCGTGGCCCCACCGATACGTCTGGTCGCCAACCGGCCGCCGGGGCCGCGCCCCTTGTCGAACACCACCACGTCATGGCCGAGATGCTGCAACCGGGCGGCGGCGAGCAGTCCGCTTATGCCTGCCCCGACTACGACGACTCGCATCAGCGCAGTGGCCGGGCGAAGTTCATCGGGCGACGACGCCGGCCGGCGAATCGACTCTGCCGGCCGACGATGCGCAAGCTTCGCTGTCTGCCGCGGCCGCTCGCTGTGTGCGGGTGACCCGTCCGAGGAACTCGAACAGGACCCTGTTGAACGTAGTCGCATGTTCGATCATCAGACCGTGGGCGGCGCCGGAGATGACAACAAGTTCAGCGTTCGGCAGCTGCTCGACCAGTTCTTCGCTGTCACCGCGGGGCGTCAGGATGTCCTGGTTGCCGACGATCACCAGCGCCGGGGCTGTTATCGAGGCGAACATCTCCGGCGGCGGGTCGGCATGCGCCACGATGGCGCGAACCTGAGCGGTGAACGCATGTGCTGGACGGCCCATGGCCAGTGGGCCGAGCCAACCGAACATCGGCATCAACCGGCGGAACGAGCGCGGTCCGATGACCCATCGCGCCGCCTCACGGGTCATCGCGCCCATCCCCTGTTCGGTTGCCGCGGTAGCCCACCCATCAAGCAGCTCGCGGCGCCACTGGTGATTGCGACCGGCCGTGCACGCCAGCACCAGCGAATCGACACGCTGAGGATGGCGAGACGCGACCAGCAGACTGATCGCCCCACCCATCGACGCGCCGACCACATGGGCGCTTTGTACACCGATCTGGTCGAGTACTGCCACGGCGTCGTCGGCCATCTGCTCCAAGCTGTACGAGTTGAACGGCTTGTCGCTGCGACCCGCACCGCGGTTGTCGAACGCAACTACCCGGTAACGCATCGCCAGCAGGTAGAGCTGCATGTCCCAGCCGTGCTTGTCGGCACCGAGACCCTGGATCATCAACACCACCGGGGCACCGTTGCGCCCGAGCACCTCGTAGTGCAACCTGACGCCGTCGGCAGCGCGCGCGTACGGCATCAGCCCTCTCTCAACCAGTCGATCGCACCGACGCCGGTGTTGGAGCCGCCGAGCTCCTCGAGCAGCTTCTGAACACGACGCTGCACGTCTGCGGCCAGCTCCACCTCCGCCAGTGGACCGCGTCGACGGTGGCGGCGGGGCACCATCGGGCCGATCTCCACACGCGTCGCCCTACCAAAGCGCATGCTGATGGTGGCCACAGGATAGACCGGCGAGTTGGTCAGCACTGCCGACGCGATGAGGTCTGGGTCCACCCACCCGGCATGGCGCGGGTGGCTCGTGGAGGCAGCCGAGATCAACACGATCTCACCGTTGCGCAGCGCACAGGCGACCTCGTCGGCGTTGCGCAACAGGCCACCGAGGCGGCGCATCAACGGCCCGAGCGGGGCGATGTCGGGTCTCCCGACGAAGCGCACCGGGCGCCCGATGGACTCGGCGAGAGCCAATGAGGAGTACACCGCGCCGAGCGACAGTCGCCGGGCGTTGGCCACCAGCAACGCTGCGCCAGTGGGCGGGAGGTGCACCTGGCCACCGACGCTGACGTGCCAGCGCAATCGGACCAGCGGTCTCAGTGCGGCGATGAACTGCGGGTCACGTCCCCAGTCGTCGACTGATCCGCCCGACAACAACTGAGGTTTGCGGTGGGCGATGGTTCTGGCGGTATCGGCGACCAGCGGAACATCGGCCAGCGGCACTTCGGCCGGGGCATCTCCGTCCACGCTGTGCAGGTGGACCATCAAGCCACCGACCGATCTGGTGTGAAGCGCATCACGCTGTCCCATGCATGCAGCCGGTCGATGACCTCCGGAGTGGAAGTGGTCAGTCGGATGCCGAGCAGTTCGGCCGCCCTGGCGCCGTCGGCCAAGCGTCCGCGATGCATCAACTCCAGCACATGGTCGGGCACAGGGGCCCCGACCAGGTTGCTGAACCTGCGCAGCAACGGCCACTCTGGTCCAATGGTGGCCAGCGGGATCCGGCGACCGCGCAGCGCGGCCTGCAGCCCGGTGATCGCGCCCGGAGCGACAACGTTCACCGGTTCCGCCAACCGAGTCGCTGCAGCGGCCACGATGGCCCGCGCCGCGTCGATGTCTTCGACGACCGCGAACGGCGAGTCGGCAAGCAAGCTGAACGGCACAATCGGCTGGCGCAGCAGGCGGCCGAGTGGACTCGGCACGTGCGGGCCGAGCACGGAAGCGAGCCGAACCGCGCCCACAGACACACCCACCCGGCGTCCAACCGAGGCGGCACGCTGCTCGAGCATGGCCAGCGTCCGTCCGTACTCACTGGTCGGGTGCAACGGCGAAGATTCGTCTGGGCGCGTTGGCGCACCTCGCGCCCGGCCGTACACCTCGATGCCACTGCGATGCACGATCGCCTCGAGGGCCCGGCATTCAGCTGCCGCACCGAGGAATGCTGTGGCAGCTTGCTCGGTCCAACGCCGGGCATCGGCTGGTACGGCGCGAGTGGATGGTTCCCAAACCGCGAGATGCACGACGACATGCGGATTGAACTTCGTGACCAGCTCGACGATGCGGTCGCGGTCGGCGATGTCGACGAGATGGAACTCGGCGCGTCTCAGGCGGCGACGCGGCGGATCCACGTCGAATCCCACCAGTTGACCAACCCACGGTTCGGCCTCCAGCAGTGACGCGACACGCGACCCGAGGTCGGCGCCCATACCGGTGACCAGCACTCGCTGGCGGTTCATGGTCTCAACCTCTCCGTCAGCTCTAACGCGAATCCTGTTTCAACGCGGTGTCGACCGACAACGCGGCGGCCACCACCAACGACAGCAGTGGCTGGGGTAGCTGGCTGTGCAACTGCACCACGTAGTTGTCGGCGGTGGTGAACGCGGCCTTCATGATCCCCTCGAAGGTCTTGGTGATCCTGGCCACCTCGGCGCCCGTGTGGTCCTCGATGCGGAAGTTCCAGGCCCGCCAGTTCTCCGCCTTTATCGCGCCATAGGTGTTACCGCCGGCCTGCAGCGTGAAGTGGATCTTGCCGAATACGTTGTCCTGCACGATCTTGCCGATCTCGGTGCCCGCCGCGTCGCTGACGATGACGGTGGATTTCATGACCTTGCGCGGTCGGGTGATGCGAAGAACCACGACGCCGGAGGCATCGCTGATCTCCATCTGGTGGGTCATGAACTGGTCGAGACTGCTCACCAGACGCAGGGCCTTCTTGGCAGCGCTCTGGCCAACCTCGGACACCGAAGCGATCTTGCGGCCGTCGGCGTCGAACACGCTGTACTCGTTTTTCAGTTCGATCAGCTTGGCCTTCTGGTTGACGACCAGGATCGGTTCGGTGAAGATCGATCCCCCGCCGGCGAAGGCGGCCTCACCAACCTTCGCACTGCGGTACTTCTGGTCGCCGTGGAGTTGCTGCTGGATCTTCGCCGCGTCTCCCTCGTCTCCGATGGTAAGCGCCGCGTCGACCCGATCGAGGCCTCGCGCCTGAAGCGGGTCAGAACCTTGGATTCCGTTATTGCTGACGTGTGCAGTCCACTCGGAGCCGTCCCAGTAGCGCAGCTCGTGGCGTCCCACCGGATCCGGGTGCCATGCGGCGGGTGAAGTGGTCATCGCAACAGGCTAGGGCATCACGCCTATATCTGATCGGCCATCAGGATGACCTCGCGGGCAAACGGGTCCAGCTGCCGACCGGCGATCCGTTCGGTGACGGTTATCGCCTGTGACGAATCGCTGACCAGCCCACTCCAGCGGACGTAGCCGCCAAGGATCCCGATCAGCCGATCATCGACGGATTCGTTGTGCACTACCACCTTGGTGCTCGCCTCGAGCAGCTGGTTCAACTCGACGTAGAAGCTGCGCAGCCACTGGGCCAGCTCGTCGGTGCCGGTGAACGGACGATGAAGGTAGGGCAGGCCGAGCTCGTCGTAGTTGTGCAGGTTGTGCGGAGCAGGAATGATGCTGATCAAACAGCCGAATCCGTTCTCACGCAGCCAGATGATCTCTTCTTGGCGACGCACGCGACGATGGTTGTCGCCGTAGCCGCCGGGGCGCTCGCAAACCGCCAGCTTGTCTTTCATGAACCAGGTGAAGTTGCGGGGCGTAATGCCGAGCGCCCATTTCCCTCGCAACTTCGGCGGCATCGACTCAACTCCCTTTGTTCGCATCTGCGACTTAGGCAAAGAACTCTACTGGGTGACTCGTGCGCTGAGGTCGGGAATCGACCTCCAGAGTCACGGTCGGGAATCGAGCGTTGGCAAGCAGGAATGATCAACAGCTGCGAGGGATCCGGGAGAGCCGCTGGCCAGAGCGCTGCACCCGGTCGCCGCCGACT
>JBDSMK010000356.1:0-12935 GCA_039915905.1 Ilumatobacteraceae bacterium | reverse complement strand
TGCAGGCACGTACGGCCGAGGTGCGGCAGCGCCGGGATGACCAATACCCGTCTCCCGGCGACACGATGGCGGGCAACCAGTTCATATGCCCAATTGCCGCGCAGCGTTGAGTCGATCTTGTGTGCCGTGCGCTCTGACGGGAGAGCCTCCACTATCACGCTGCGTGCCGCCGCCACTGCCGCCGTGCTGTGCCTGGTGGCGATGTCGACAACCACGGTTGTGGCCTGTAGCGAGTGAACCGATCGTGGGCCACTGACGACGATCGCCGGACCCTGTGAGCCGACGAGCGCACCGGCCACCTCGAGCGCACCTGTGCGGTCGTCGGCAGCAATCAACCAGTTCGGCATCACCGGCATTGTTGCACCGGGTCGTCTGCCTCGGGCCATGCCCCTGGTCTGCCGCGGTGTGGCCCGAGGTGTTGGCCAGCGGTGTCCCCCGCAGGTGGTGTTGGCCGGCGGCGTCCGGCGTCCGGCGTCCGGCGGCGGCGTCCGGCGGTGACGCATAGGCTCGATGCGGTGGACATTGCTGCGCTACAGGACGTGATCGAACGGACCTATGGGGTTCGCGATCGCGCCCGCGGGGTGCCGGCGTCGGTGGCCTGGTTGGCCGAGGAGGTCGGCGAACTGGCCCAGGCCGTGCGCAAGGGCACGCCAGACCAGCAACGTCACGAGTTCGCCGACGTTCTCGCCTGGGTTGCGTCGCTGGCCAACCAGATGGACATCGATCTCACTGCGGCGCTAGCTCGCTACGCGCAGGGCTGCCCGCGGTGCGGTGCGATCCCATGCGGCTGCGCCTGACGGCCTGTTGTCTGCGCCTGACGGCCTGGGTGTGCGCCTGACGGAAATGGCGTCGAGGTCGACAAAGACATGCTTCAACAAAGTCATGCTTCAGAGGAAAAGTTCGGCGATCTGCACGGCGTTGAGCGCCGCACCTTTGCGCAGGTTGTCGTTGGCGATGAACAACGCCAGGCCGCGACTGGGGTCATCGAGCGACGTGTCCTGACGAATCCGCCCGACGTAGCTGGCGTCGCGCCCTGCGGCCTCCAGAGGAGTGGGCACGTCACTGAGCAGCACGCCCGGAGCGGAGCCAAGCAGTTCGCGGGCTCGATCGGCGCTGATCGGCCGCGAGAACTCGACGTTGAGGCTCAACGAGTGGCCGGTGAACACCGGTACGCGCACGCACGTGCCGGAGACGCGCAGGTCGGGAATACCGAGGATCTTGCGGCTCTCGTTGCGCAGCTTCTGCTCCTCGTCGGTTTCCTGCGAGCCGTCGTCGACCAGTTTGCCGGCCATCGGCAAGACGTTGAAGGCGATCGGCCGGACGAACTTGGCGGGCGGCGGCAGCTCTACCGCAGACCCGTCGAAGGTCAATTCGCGGGCGCTGTCAGCACCGTTGCGGATCTGCTTGTCGAGCTCGTCCACTCCGGCCAGGCCGGCGCCGCTGACGGCCTGGTAGGTGGCTGCGATCAACCTGATCAACCCTGCCTCGGCATGCAACGGCATCAGCACCGGCATCGCTGCCATCGTCGTGCAGTTCGGGTTGGCGATGATCCCCTTGTGGGCGTTGGCGATCTCGCCGGGGTTGACCTCGCTGACCACCAGCGGAACCTCAGGATCCATCCGCCAAGCCGACGAGTTGTCGATCACCGTGACGCCTGCGGCGGCGAACTTCGGGGCGAGTTGGCGCGACGAGGTGGCCCCGGAGGAGAACAGGGCGAGGTCGAGGCCGGTGGGGTCGGCCAGTTCGGCGTCCTCGACGATGATCTGCTGGTCACCCCATGGCAGCGTGGTCCCCGCAGAACGCGACGACGCGAAGTAGCGGATCTCCGTTACCGGAAAGTTGCGTTCCGCCAGGATGGCGCGCATCACTGAACCGACCTGACCTGTGGCACCGACGACACCGATTCTCATGGGTTACAAGGCTAACGGCGGCGCACGACGGTGCCCGGCGAATAGTTGAACCGGTTCTGCGCCGTCAGCGGACCACGCCGACCAGCCACCAATGGCTGCGGTTGACACCGTCGAACTCGGCGTCGGTGGTGCCGTCGAGCTCGAAGCTGCGGCGTGTCGGCGAACGAAAGATACGCACGTCGCTGAGCTTGTCGCCGACAGCAGCGATCACCAGCGCGGGGGCCAATCGATTGGCTTGCCAACCGATGCGGGTGGCGGCCCTCCGGTTGGCCAGCAGGCGACGAAGCCCAGGTACACGCCACATCATCCGGACGATCTTGCCTGCCGGCCACAGCATCGCGTCGGCGCCCACCCACGTGCGATAGTTCAACGCCACCTGCCCGCCGGAGCGCGCGACGCGCACGGCCTCGTGCGTGAGCGCAAGGGCGTCGTCATGGTGGCAGTGCTGCAACGTGATGTAGCTGAACACCACGTCGGCAGAGTCGTCTTCGATATTCAATGTGCGACCGTCGGGCACCGGCACGGTCTGCAACCGGGACGGCTTGCCGAACTGGGCAACCGTCTCGCGGCACCGTTCCAGAAACGCGGGGTCGAGGTCGCAGGCCACCACCTTGCCGTACTCGCGGGAGAACCCGGCTGTCATCCGTCCGATCCCTGCGCCGATCTCCACCAACGACAGATGCGCGCCGCGGTCGAGTCCGAACGCGTGCATGAACGCTTTCACCTCGCGATCGCCGGTCTCGACGAACTCGGACAGACCCAGATGGCCGTCGGCGGTCCAAGCAGTGACGTTGTTGAACACCCAGCCGGTCTCACGCACCACATCGTCGGCCGACGACTGCTTCTCAGATGTCGTGCCAGCAGCGCGCCATGGCACATGCTGTTTGCGGCGGGCCACTGAGCGACTACTTGCGTTCTGGAAGCGGAGCTGAGTAGGCCTGCCCGGAGTCGAGCCCGAAGGCGGTGTGCAGGGCCTGTGCGGCGCGTTCCATCTCCGACGCAGCAACCACCACGCTGATACGGATCGTGGAGGTGGAGATCATCAGGATGTTGACACTCTCGTCGGCCAGGGTGCGGAACATCTTGGCCGCGATGCCCGGGCTGGTCTTCATCCCAGCGCCAACCAGGCTTATCTTGGCGATGCTCTTGTTGTGGCTCACGCCTTCTGCGCCGATCTCGTCGGCGACCCGCGAAACGATCGACTCGGCAGTTGCGATGTCGGCGTTGGGGATCGTGAAGCTGATGTCGGTGGTGCCGTCGTGGCTGGTGTTCTGAACGATCATGTCGACGTTCACGTTGGCTTCGGCCAGTGACTCGAACAAGGTGGCTGAGATTCCCGGCCGGTCGGGTATCGCAAGGATCGTGACCTTCGATTCGGTCATGTCGGTGACGACACCGGAGATGACGGGGTCTTCCATATTGGGCTCCTGATCGGTGACCCACGTGCCCGGCTCCCAGGTGAAGCTGGAGCGCACGTGGAGAGGGACGTTGTGGTTACGGGCAAATTCGGCACTGCGTAGCGCCAGCACTTTGCTTCCCGCCCCAGCCATCTCGAGCATTTCGTCGAAACTGATCCGCAACAGCTTGCGGGCCTGCGGCACTATGCGCGGGTCAGCGGTGAACACACCGGTGACATCGGTGTAGATCTCGCACTCGTCGGCACCTAGTGCCTTGGCCAGAGCCGACGCAGTGAGGTCGCTGGCGCCCCGACCCATGGTGGTGATCTCCTTGTCGAGGCTCACACCCTGGAAGCCGGCGACCACCGCCACCTTGCCCTGGGCCAACGCTTCCCGCACCCGGTCACCCTTGACTTCCACGATCTTGGCCTTACGGTGCACGCTGTCGGTGATTATCCCGACCTGACTGCCGGTGAAGCTCACTGCCGGGATGTCGAGTGCGGCGAGCGCCATTGTCATCAGTGCCGCAGTGACCCGCTCGCCGGTGGTCAGCAACATGTCCATCTCGCGGCCGGGCTGCACCGCCGAGACACTCTCGGCCAGCGCGATCAAACTGTCGGTGGCCTTGCACATCGCCGAGACCACCACCACCACGTCGTTGCCGCGTCGCTTGGTGAATGCGATGTTCTCGGCTACGGCTCGGATTCGGTCGGGGTCGGCGACCGAGGTTCCACCGTACTTCTGCACAATCAGGGCCACGGGTGACACACGATACCCAGCGAGAACGCCCGACGAGTGCGGTACGGTCGCCGATCGTGCTCGAACGCGTCCTCGACGACTCCTACGCGCCAGATGTAAGAGCCAACCTGACTCTGCTGGCAACGGCGCGGATGACGTCGAACGCGGCCTACCGATTCGCCCTGCCGTTCCTCGCCACGATCGCCTCCGGTCTCGGCGTGAGCCTCGGGCGGGTGGGTGTTGGCCTGGCCATCAGCGAACTCGCCGCGCTTGGCGCGCCGCTAGTCGGCCACCTGATCGACAAGTTGGCACGCCGCACCGCAATGACCCTCGGACTCATCGGCGTAGGCGTCGGCGCGACGATCGCCGGAGCCTCGCGCAGCCTGGTGCCGTTCATCGTCGGGCTGTCGATCCTGTCGATCACCAAGGTCTCCTACGACGTCGCCCTCGGGGCGTGGATCGCCGACCGAGTGCCCTGGGCGCGCCGCAGCCGGGTGATCAGCCTCACCGAGACATCCTGGGCGATCGGTCTGCTCGTCGGCGTCAGTGTTCTCGGGCTGGTGGTGGCGGTGTCGTCGTGGCACGTCGCCTACTTCGTCATCGCCGCCGTGGTGCTGGTGGCCGCCAGTTCCGTGTTCCGCCACCTGCCCTACGAGGCCGCCGGCACCCAGGTGCACGGCCGGACCGTTGTGGCCACCGGCCATCGCGAGTCGTGGCACGTGTGGGCCTGCACGGCGCTGTCGATCGCTGCGCTTGCCGGCAGCTCGCAGTTCCTGTTCGTCACCTATGGCTCGTGGCTTCAGTACCACTTCGGGTTCGGTGCCACCGGCCTTGCCGCGGTGACATTCGGGTTGGGTGCCCTCGAACTGATCTCCAGCCTGGCCTCGGTGCGCTACACCGACCGCTGGGGCAAGGAACGCTGTGTGGTGCTGGGCTCTGCGCTGATGGTGCCGACGGCGATTGCTGTGGCGTTCGGGGCCCAGCACCTGTGGATCATGTTGCCGCTGTTCGGGCTGTTCCTGATGGGCTTCGAGCTGGGGATCATCAGCGGATTACCGCTCGGCGCCGAACTGACGCCCGGGTCACCGGCCACCGGACTGGCGACGTTGATCGGGTCGGCCACATTTGCCCGCGCTGCTGTGGCGATCCCGGCCACAGCGTGGTTCGACAATCATGGGCTGGTTTGGCCGGCGGTTGCTGCCGCCGTCTTGGCTGCGTTGTCCGGCATCTCGATCCGTTTGAGGCGGGCGACAGCGACCAACCCCGAGCGACGTCGGCTCACATCGCAGTCGGACCCGGTTGGCGGATGACGTCGTTCGGCTCGAGTTCAGCGCCGCACGCGCCGGATCAGCCGCGGTAGCCGCTGGTGATCGGCAGCCGTCGATCCTTGCCGAACGCCTTCGGGCTGACGCGCACCCCTGGCGGGCATTGCCGGCGCTTGTACTCGTTGAGGTCGACGAGTCTGGTTATGCGTCGCACCATGGCCTCGTCATGGCCGGCAGCGATGATCTCGGCGGCAGTGCAATCCTCCTCCACGTACAGACGCAAGATCGGATCGAGCACCTCGTAGGGCGGAAGGCTTTGGTCGTCGCGTTGGTCGGGTCGCAGCTCCGCCGACGGTGGCTTGGTGAGAACGCTCTCGTTGATCACCTCGCGCCCGGCTCGGGCGTTGACGTAATGGCACAGGTCGTATACCCGGGTTTTGAACACGTCCTTGATCACGCCGTATCCACCGACGGAGTCGCCATACAGCGTGAAGTAACCAACGGCGACCTCGCTCTTGTTGCCGGTGGTCAGCACCATCCAGCCGAACTTGTTCGACAGTGCCATCAGCGTGACGCCGCGGATCCGGCTCTGCAGGTTCTCCTCGGTGAGATCTTCTGCGCGCCCGGCGAACGACGAGGCGGTCATCTCCAAGAACGCGGCGAACGCCGGCTCGATCGCGATCGTGCTGTTGTCGATGCCCAGCCGCAGCGCCAGGTCTGTTGCGTCGCTCCTCGAGCCGTCGCTCGAGTAGCGGCTCGGCATGCTCACTCCGTGCACGTGTTCGGCGCCTAGTGCATCGACCGCGACGCAGGCCACGATCGTGGAATCGATCCCGCCGGAGAGGCCGATGACGACGTCGCTGAACCCGTTCTTGCGCACGTAGTCGCGAGTCCCGGCGACAAGCGCGGTGTACAACTCGGCGTCCGCGCCGAGCAGCGGCGAGATCTTGTTGCATGTCGCCGCCGGTACCGCAGTCGTCGGCTCGGCCACCTGCCGCGGCTCCGTGCTCACGGTAACGGTCTCTATCTGAACCTCGGTGCGCCGGCCCCGCGGGTCGAGCAGGCGCTTGCGGTACACCGCGGCTACGTCGAGCTCGGCGATCAGCAACTCCTCGGTGAACTGCCCGGCGCGGGCGACGAGCTCGCCGCCGGCGTCGAACACCATCGAGGCGCCGTCGAACACCAACTCGTCCTGCCCGCCCGACTGGTTGACGTAGACGAGCGCGCAGCTGGCATCGGACGCGCGCGTCGCCAGCATCCGCTCGCGGTGCCCGACCTTGCCGTGGTGGTACGGCGAGGCGTTGATGTTTATGTTCACCTCGGCACCCCCGGCGGCCTGCTCGGCCAGCGGACCGGTGGGGCTCCACACGTCCTCGCAGATGCTGATACCGACACGTACTCCACCGATGATGTACAGCTCGTACGGGTCGCTGGCTTCGCCCGCTGTGAAGTAGCGGTCTTCGTCGAACACCGCGTAGTTCGGCAGCAGTCGCTTGCGGTAGGTGCCGAGAACTTTGCCGCCGGCGCACACCGCCGCTGCGTTGTAAAGGTCGCGGTCGGCGGCAACGTAACCGATCACTGCCGCACACCGCCGGGTGCCGGCGGCGAGCTCGGCCAAAGCGGCGAGGTTGTCGGCCACGAAGCCTGGCTTGAGTACCAGATCCTCCGGTGGGTAACCGGTGATGGCCAGTTCCGGAAAGGCAACGATGTCGCACATCGCCGACTCTGCGGCCTCGTAGGCCGCGATGATCCGCGCCATGTTGCCGGTGAGGTCGCCAACGGTCTGGTTCAGCTGGGCGAGAGCAATCCGCAGTCGGGCCACCGAGTCAGGCTAGTGGTGTGCCGTTTGAGCTCGGCCGGTTTACTTCGGGTCGATGGGCGTGAGGGTGCCGAGGGCTTGCTCGATCACCTCGGCCGCGTCCAGGGCCAGATCGTCGCGGAACCGGTCGGCGTTGAGCAGCACGCCCACCGGCAGTCCGTCGGCCAATCCCGCGCTGACGCAGGCGGAGGGCAGCCCCAACAGGTTGGCGTGGGTCACGCAGCGGATCAGTTCGATCGTGTCCAGCGATGCCTGCGGCGAACTGATGTCGTAGCCGTGCTGGAAAGGCAGTTGGGTCCATGCCGGGGTGAGCAGCAGATCGGTTGCGGCGAACCATTGCGACCACTCGCGCATCAGCGCCTGGCGAGTCATCAGCACCTGGGTGTACGCGCCGAGATCGATCGGCGGGTGCGCGGCCATCACGTTGTCGAGAAAGAGGTTGGCATCGGCCGACAGCAGCGGTGCGAGCAGTGGATGCATGGTGTGCAGGTCGGCACCGAGAAACTCGAGCCACAACTCGGCGGCCTCGGCGTAACGCGGCGGATCGCCGTCGACAACGTCGTAGCCGGCTGCGGCAAGTGCGTCGGCAGCGGCGCGCACCCGTGCCGACACCCGCGGGTCGGTGGAACCGCCGGGCGGATCGGTGAGCACGCCGACGCGCAGCGGACGGTCTTCGGGCCGCGGCGCCGGTGGTGCCACCGGCAGCGAATACGGGTCGCGCCGGTGGCGCCCGACGAGCACCTCTAGCCCGAGGCGTACGTCCGCAACGGTGCGGGCCATCGGGCCTTCCACCGGCATCAGCTGGAACGAGGCCGGGCCATCCGTGGACGGAATAGTGGACGCCTGCGGCACCACGCCGTGCGACGGCTTGATCGAGGCGATGCCACAGCATGATGCCGGGTTGCGCAACGAGCCGCCGATGTCGTTGCCCAACCCCAGTGGGCTCATCCCCGTAGCAAGTGCGGCGCCTTCGCCGCCAGATGAACCACCCACCGTGTGACCGAGGTTCCACGGGTTGCGGGTGAGGCCGAACAGCGCCGAGTCGGTGTGCACCCGCAGCGCCATATCGGGACAGTTGGTGCGCCCGACCGGGATTGCCCCTGCGGCGCGCATCCGTTCCACCACCGGGGCATCTACTTCGGCAATCGCGCCAGCCAACGCCAGCAAACCGTGGTTCGTGGCCGAGCCGACCTGATCGATGTTCTGCTTGACGGTGATCGGCACGCCGTGCAGCCGTCCCAGCCTGGCCCCGGCCGCCACGGCGCGGTCGGCCTCCACTGCCTCCGTCCTGGCCTGTTCGGCCAGCACGCTGGTGATTGCATTGACCTGTGGGTTGACAGTTTCGATGCGCGCCAGATGGGCTTCGACCACCTCAGCGGACGAGACCTCCTGGCGGGCGATCATCCCCGCCAGCTCACCGGCTCCGCGCTGCCACAACTCGGTCATCTCGATCCCCTGTTCGTCGGACGTCAGTCACATCATGCCCTGCCGTAGCCGCACCGTCGTTCACACAGCGTTCACAGTCGGGCAACGGTTGGGAAATGCTGTGCTGACACGCTCCCCGGTGCCTCAGACCACCTGCGCTCGCTGCGGATGGCTCCGTGCCAAGCCGCCCCATCGAACAAAGGAACTTTCGTGGTCTACCAAGCCGAGTACATCTGGATCGACGGAACCACCCCAACGCCGCTGTTGCGCTCGAAGACCAAGATCATTGCCGATGGCAAGGATCTGCCCATCTGGAGCTTCGACGGCTCGTCCACCAATCAGGCAGTCGGCGAACACAGCGACTGCGTGTTGCAACCGGTGTTCTCCTGCCCCGATCCGTTGCGTGGCGGCCACAACCGTCTCGTGCTGTGCGA
This sequence comes from Ilumatobacteraceae bacterium, assembly GCA_039915905.1. Lineage (GTDB taxonomy): Bacteria > Actinomycetota > Acidimicrobiia > Acidimicrobiales > Ilumatobacteraceae > JAODBQ01. The sequence goes on along the minus strand of JBDSMK010000356.1, from coordinate 3,947 downwards.
GGTACTCACTGCCGTGGACCTCAAGCCCCACGTAACCAACACCCGCGCCGCGCTGGTGAAGGTGGCCAAGAAGCACGTCAAGCAGGAGATGATCTTCGGCATCGAGCAGGAGTACACGATGATGAAGCCCGACGGGAGCCCGCTCGGCTTCCCAGACGGCGGCGGCTTCCCGGCACCACAGGGGCCGTACTACTGCGGTGTTGGCACCGGTCGGGTCGTCGGGCGGGAGATCATCGAGGAGCACACTCAGGCGTGCATCGACGCCGGCCTGCTGATCGAAGGGACCAATGCCGAGGTGATGCCCGGCCAGTGGGAGTACCAGATCGGTGCCGCCGAGGCAGTGACCGTCAGCGACCACATGTACATCGCGAGGTGGCTGCTGCACCGCATCGCCGAGGACTACGACGTGGTGATCACGTTCGCTGCCAAGCCGCAGAAGGGCGACTGGAACGGCGCCGGCGCCCACACCAACTTCTCGACCAAGGCGATGCGCGAGGACTACGCAGCCATCGAGGCGGCATGCAAGGCAATTGGCAAGCGCGTCCAGGAGCACATCAAGGGCTACGGCGACGACATCGAGAGCCGCCTCACCGGCGCCCACGAGACCGCGCCGTACAACAAGTTCAGCTACGGCGTGTCCAACCGTGGCGCCAGCATCCGCATCCCGTGGCAAGTTGCCCGCGACGGCAAGGGCTACGCAGAGGACCGCAGGCCGAACGCCAACGCCGACCCGTACACCGTTACGCGGCTGGTGCTGGAAAGCGTCTGCGGCTGACAGACTGCACGCCGTGAGCGAGGTGCAGGACCAACAACGCGACTACGTGCTGCGCACCGTAGAGGAGCGTGGGGTGCGGTTGATCCGGCTGTGGTTCACGGACGTGCTCGGAAACCTCAAGAGCTTCGCGATCAGCCCCGCCGAACTCGACAACGCACTGCAGGATGGAATGACGTTCGACGGTTCGTCGATCGACGGGTTCAGCCGGGTCCAGGAGAGCGACGTGCTCGCTATCCCGGACCCGAACACGTTCGAGGTGTTGCCGTGGGGCGATCCCAAGCTGGCCGAGGCGCGGGTGTTCTGCGACATCCACAACCTCGACGGCAGTGCGTTCCACGGCGACCCGCGCCAGGTTCTGCGCCGTAACCTACGCGCCGCGCACCAGCTCGGGTACACGTTCTTCGTCGCCCCGGACATGGAGTTCTTCTACTTCGCCCCTCCGGTGGCCGGCGCCGCTCCGGTGCCCCTCGACGAAGGCGGGTTCTTCGACCTGACCACCTCCGACATCTCCGGCTCGCTTCGCAAGCAGACGATCCGCACGCTGGAGACGATGAGCATCCCGGTTGAGTACAGCTTCCATGAGGACGCCCCCAGCCAGCACGAAATAGACCTGCGCCACACCGACGCGCTGACGATGGCCGACAGCGTGATGACGTTCCGGATGGTCGTCAGGGAGGTCGCCGCCAGTCACGGGGTGCACGCCACGTTCATGCCCAAGCCATTGGAAGGTGTGCAGGGCAGCGGCATGCACATGCACCTCAGCATGTTCGACGGAGATGACAACGCGTTCTACGACGCCGACGACGCGTACAACCTGTCGCCGCTGGCCAAGTCGTTCATGGCCGGGCTGCTGCGCCATGCCGCCGAGATCACCGCGGTCACCAATCAGACCGTCAACAGCTACAAGCGTTTGGTGCCCGGCTTCGAGGCGCCGGTGCACGTCAGTTGGGCACGCAACAACCGCAGTGGGCTGATCCGAGTTCCGATCGCCAAGCGCGGCAACGCCAGCGCGACGCGCATCGAGTACCGCTCGCCCGACCCGGCATGCAACCCCTACCTCGCCTTCAGTGTGCTGCTGGCGGCCGGCATGCGCGGCGTCAGCGAGGGCTACGAGTTGCCCGCCGAGGCCGACGCCAACCTGTTCGAGATGGGCGACGCCGATCTTGCCAGGCTCGGCATCGATCAGTTGCCCCAGTCGCTGAGTGATTCACTGAAGGTCATGGAGCGTTCGACGCTGGTACGGGAGGCGCTCGGCGAGCACATATTCGAGTGGTTCCTGCGAAACAAACGCATCGAATGGCGGGCCTACAAGACCCATGTCAGTGCCTTCGAGCACGATCGCTACCTGCGGTCACTTTGAGCACTCCTGACCTGATGGAAATGATCGCCGTCTTCCCGGAGTCGCCGCCTCCCGACTTGGCGCGGACGCTGGACCTGTGTGGTTATCGCTGGAAGGGCTGCGCGTCGTCAGAAGACGCGGCACGCCACGAGCCCACCGATGGCTGGTCCGGCGCGGTGGTGTCGTGCGTCGCCGACCCGGAGGCGGCTTGGATGTTGTGCCGTTGGCTCCGCAATCGGGATGATTCCGTCGCGCCGATCGTGGTGCTGCTCAGCGGTGCGCAGGTAGGAGCCCTGGAGTTGCGCGACGAGTTGTTCGACGATTTCTGCCTCACCCCGTTCCATCCGGTGGAGTTGGAGGCGCGCCTGCGTCACGTTTTCTCTCGCGGCGGCGCCGCCACCCGCCCGGAGATGGTGGAGTACGGCGGCTTGGCGTTGAACCTGGAGACCTACCAGGCGCTGATCGAGGGACGTCCGCTGGACCTCACGTTCATGGAGTACGGCCTCCTGAAGTTCCTCGCCCAGAACCCGGGCAAGGTGTTCAGCCGAGAGATGCTGCTCAGCCGAGTGTGGGGTTACGAGTACTACGGCGGAGCGCGCACCGTCGACGTGCATGTACGCCGGTTGCGCGCAAAGCTCGGTGAAGAGCACGCCAACTTGATCCAGACGGTGCGGTCGGTCGGTTACCGCTTCGGTCAAAGCCGCTGGAGCGCCTGAGCTGGCTGGTCCTACCTGGCCAGCGCCACCGCGGAGCCGACCACATCGGCAAACGCAAGTGTGCCGGCGTCGCTCGGATGGAGGTTGTCGGAAGTCAGCAGCTTCTTCGGCGATTTGGAGGCAACATCGAACCACGATGCCACCAACGTGTGCGGGCGCCGCGCCGCACGATCGCGCAGCACTTGGTTGAACAGAACTGTGTCGCTCATGTCCGACGGGCGGAAAACGTCGATCCACACCAGGGGCTTGCTGGCTGGCAGTTTCGCCAGCATCGCATCGATCAACGCCGCATATCCAGCCTGGTCGTAGCTACCGACGTCGTTGGTCCCTAGAGCCACGACCCATACGTCTGGGTCGACACCGATCTTCAACAGGTTGGTCATCACTTGCTCGCCGTTCAACGGTTCCTGCTTGCCGTTGCCGATCTCGATTCGTCTGGAGACCTCGGCGTCGATCACCACGCTGGTGATCCCCTGCGCGTTGAACGCCGTGGTCAGTGCCGGCTTGGATCGCACCGTGATCGAATCGCCGACCATTGCCACCGAACGCAGGTCAGGTCGCGTCTGTCCCGCCTCGGCGGGCAGCTGAAAACCAGGGATCGATCCGCGCGGCCGTTCGCCGGGGGCACTGCTGACCGTCTCCGAGCAGCCGGCAGCGAGCAACACAGCGGCCGCCGCGGCAAAAAGATCACGGCGAGTGCATGGCTTGGGCATCGCTCAATTGTGGCCGACTGCGGCGGCCGAGCCTCGGCACGTGTCGCCGGACCGAACTGCGGCCTCAGTCGAGCTGCTGGATGCGCGCCGCATGGGTGGCGTGGACGCGCAGCATGTGATCGACGTCTGCGTGCTGCAGCTGCCCGTCGCGGACCACGAACCGACCGTTGACGACCGTGTGCCAGGCCCCGATCGGGCCGCACCGCAACCATGCCTCCAGCGGGTCGGCCAGTGCCCCGGCGAACGATGGACCGGTGAGCTTCCACACCGCCACGTCGGCCGCTGCACCGGGGGTCAGTACACCGATCTCGCCGTCGCGTCCGAGGCAGCCCGCGCCGCCGAGGGTGGCGCACTCCAGCGCCATACGGGCTGTGCCGGCTGCGGCGCCGTCGCGCAGCTTGGCG
>JBDSMK010000354.1:0-3658 GCA_039915905.1 Ilumatobacteraceae bacterium | reverse complement strand
GTTCGTGGCCGGCACCCAGCAGTTTGATGATGCCGTAGCGCAACGATCGCGGGTACGCCCACGAACGCAGCATCGGCCCGATCAGGCGGATGGTCTTCCAGCGGAGCCGCTCCAGCCAAGAGGCGCTCCACTCCAACGCCGTCGCCTGCACGACCATCCCGGTCACCAACTCGGGGTGGCGGCGGGCCAGTAGCAAGCTGATCGGACCGCCCATGCTGTAGCCGACGGTGATCACATCGTTGATCCCCAGAGCGCGGATCAGGCCGGCAGCATCGTCGGCCGCGTCCTCCAGTTCGAAAGGCACAGCTGGACGCATCCCGCGCCCATGGCCGCGGTGATCGATGGCGACGAACGAGTAGCGCTCCGCTAACGCTGCGTAGGCGGTGAAGAACTGCAGATCGGCTGTCGCGGTCCAGCCGTGCAGCAGCAGCAGCGTGGGCGCGGTCGGGTCAGGGTGACGGAAGTGGCGGAAGAACACCTCGCCGCGCTCGGCGACGACCAGGGTGTGCCCATCGGGTAGCCAGGGGATCATTCCGGCAATGTTACCGGCGAGTAGCTTGAGGTCGTGCGGCTAGGACAGACTCAGCGTTCACCAGCTGGTGGCACGCGCCACGCCGGTGAACTCCTGCACGACCACACCGAGTCGGGTAGCGCGGTACAGCAGGTCGGCGGGAACCAGAGCCTCGTCAGCCGGGCTGTGCACACCGGGTGGAACGACGTGATCCACAACGGCCTGCACCGTGGCGGCACACACCGCAGATGCCAACTCCGCGGCTCGCCCGGCAACCCCGGCGATCAGTGTCGAGCGCCCACCGTCGGCCAGTGCACCGCGGGCCTCGACGCGTACGGCGCCGATGTTGCCGCCGCGGTGGGGAGGAGTGAGCATCGGCAGCCAGCCGGTCAACCGGTCGCGCCGGGTGGCGGTGATCCGCGCACTGATCCGTCCCACCGATGGGAAAGCTCGGTGCAGCAGCGTGGGGGCGGATAACCCGGCGCGGTAGCAGTCGTGGGCGCCCATCGGCTCGGGGAACCAGCACAGCTCGCGGCCACTGCCGCAGGGGCGCTCGATCCACTCGCCATCGTGCCAGCCCAGGGCCCAACCGGCTAGCGCCCGATGATGGCGCTTGGCGCAACTCGGGCCACCAGTGCCGTGCACTGCAACGTGGAGCTCCTCCATCGATGCCAACTCGCCGGCAAGGTGCCTGGCCAGCAGACCGGACAGACCGGGCGACATCGCGGCACCGACAACCAGCGCGGTCCCCTGCGTAACGGCCAGCGAATCCAGCTCCAACATCCGATCGACGTCGTCGGGCTCGTCGGACAGTGAAACCACCGCGACACCGGCCTCGATGAATTCCTTGGCCCTCGCCGCATGGCCGTGAGGTTGGCAGAACGCCACCACGTCGGCGGCGGCAAGATCCTCGAAGCTGTCTACCGCAACGCCGCGAATCATCCCGGCAACCCGCCGGGCCAAGGCGGGATCGGCGTCGTACACCGCCACACCAAAGCGCCCTCCATTCGCAGCAGTGCACTTGGCCAACAGACTGGCCACCCGTGATCCGGTGACTCCGACACCGGCAACGCCGATGATTGCGCCGATCTCTGCGGCGTTGCCGATCTCTGCGGCGTTGCCGATCTCTGCGGCGTTGCCGATCTCAGCGGCGTTGCCGATCTCAGCGGCGTTGCCGATCTCTGCGGCGTTGCCGATCTCAGCGGCTGGGTCTCCCGACGCCGTGGAGCTCACCGAGGCGTGATCACCACTTCGCGCCAGCCGCCTTCTTGCGGCGGCACGCCACCCTTGCCACGCAGTCGCATAGCCGCGGCAATCGAACCTGCCACGAACACCGCCCCAAACGCCCGACGCAAGATCCTCACCCTCAGAACCCTAGTGCTGCACAGCGGATGGTCGACGTGCAGGGATCGGCCGTGACAGCCTTGCAGGATGCCGCAGCCGATCACGCCTCTTCCTGCCGCCAAGTCGTTCGCAGAAGACGAACGCTCCGTACTGCTCGGGTACCTGACCTACCACCGAGTCGTCCTGGCAAGGAAGGTCGAGGGACTCAGCGACGAGCAAGCCCGTCTCACCGCGTGCCCGTCCAGCGCGCTCACTCTTCTCGGCCTCATCCGCCACATGACCGACGTCGAGCGGTGGTGGTTCCGACGGGTCTCGCTATCCGAGGACGTGCCGCCGTTGTTCGACGAGGACGAGGAGTGGCAAGTACCGGCCGACGCGACGATCTCCGCGGCGATGAGCGCGTACTGGAGCGAAATCGAGACCATCGACCGGCGTCTCGTGACAGCGAGCATGGACGACCGCAACTTGGGCGAACCTGACCGCGGCCAGCACACCCTGCGCCGCACGATCGTTCATATGATCGAGGAGTACGCACGGCACTGCGGCCATGCCGATCTGCTCCGCGAGGCGATCGACGGCGAGACCGGCGATTGACTTGCGCGTCACCCGGCCATGCCGTCGGACTCGCAAAGCTTCAGCAAGATGTTCGCGACGCCGGTCAGCCGACCGAACGCTGGTGACCTGACCAGGCAGCGGCGCGCAGCTCGCGCTTGACGATCTTTCCGGCCGCACTCGTCGGGAGCTCGTCGACGAACTCAACATGGCGTGGCCGCTTGTAAGAAGCGAGCAGCGCAGTGCACGCAGCGACGACATCGTCGGCCTCGAGAACGGCTCCCGGTCGACGTACGACGAAGGCCTTGACCGACTCACCCCAGCGCTCGTCGGGGACGCCGATCACGGCGACCGCGCTGACGCCTTCCAGAGACGCGATCGTCGACTCGATCTCGGCCGGGTACACGTTGACACCTCCGCTGACGATGATGTCCGACTGGCGATCCACGAGGTACAGATAACCCTCGTCGTCGAGGTAGCCGACGTCGCCGACCGTCGCCCATCCGTCGCGGAACATTTGAGCCGTCGCCTCGGCATTGCCGAGGTATCCGCCGCCCTGCACGAGGCCACGCTTGTAGACCAAGCCGATCTCCCCTGGTGCGCAGGCCCTCCCATCGTCGGCGACGCGGATTTCGCTGCCGAAGAATGCCTCCCCACAGGAGCGCTCCTTGCGCAGTTGGTCCTCCGGTCCCAAGACGGTGAAGAACCCGGCCTCGGTTGCGCCGTAGTGCTCGTACAGCTGCACGTCCGCAAGCCGGTCGAGGAGCCGCAACTTCGTGGCCGACGTGAGCGGCGAACCGGCGCTGATGATCGTCCGCACCGACGAGAGGTCGGTGGCGGCGCAGTCGGGGTGGTCGAGCAGCATGTTGAGGATCGTCGGAGCGGCGGGAACGACGGTGACCTGTTCGCGGGCGATCGCAGCGAGCGCGGTGCCCGCATCGAAATCGCCGAGGACGACGACCCGACCGCCCACGTACAACTGTTGGAGCGCGAAGCCAAAGCCGAGGCCGTGGTGCAGCGGACCAGGGATCAGCATCGTGTCGCTCCGGCCGATCTCGAACTCGATGGCCATGTACAGCCACATCTGCACCAGGACCCGATGCGGCACCCTCACCAGTTTCGGTGGCCCGGACGTGCCGCCGGTAGACGCGATCCAGATCGTGTCGTGCTCACCGGGCAGTTCTGGGATCACCGTGCCTGCTCCGTCGTGTTCACCCAGGTAGTCGGTGACGGCGCCGACAGCGCCGACGA
>JBDSMK010000338.1:0-5471 GCA_039915905.1 Ilumatobacteraceae bacterium | reverse complement strand
GGTTGGAAGACATGGGCTGCCGGCATTGAGGTCGGGCATCACCGTGATGCAGTCGTGCGCAGCCTGCTGACGCTCCGGCTTCTCACCTATTCGCCATCGGGTGCGCCGGTTGCCGCCCCTACGACATCGTTGCCGGAGTGGTTCGGCGGTGAGCGCAACTGGGACTACCGCTACGCCTGGCCGCGTGACGCCTGCATCGGGATCGGCGCGTTCCTGGCCGCCGGTAAGCCGGAGGAGGCCCGAGCGTTCCTCGCTTGGCTGCTCCACGCCAGCCGGTTGTCGCGACCGCGCCTGCCGGTGTTGTTCACACTCGACGGGCGTCAGAGGGCGCCGGAAGTTGACCTCTCGAGCTGGCCCGGCTACGCGGATAGCAGGCCGGTTCGATCTGGCAACGGAGCTGCAAACCAACATCAGCTCGACGGTTATGGCTGGGTGCTCGACGCGGCCTGGCTGCTCACCGCTGCGGGACACGAGCTCTACGCAGAGACTTGGCGGCTCGTCGCGGCGTTCGCCAACCAGGTCGCAGCCACATGGATGGAACCCGATGCCGGAATCTGGGAGCAGCGCGGCCCACCCGCGCACCATGTGCACTCCAAACTGATGGGGTGGCTGGCCCTCGACCGTGCCATCCGTATTGCGACGGCTCGGGCCGACCGCCGTCAGCGCCGCGTGCAGCGGTGGGCAAAGGCTCGCGATGCCCTCGCTGCCGAAATTCGTAGTCATGGCTTCGACCCTGCTCAGGGTGCATACACAGCCACGTTCGATTCGACTGCGCTCGACGCTGCGGTGCTCATTTTGCCGATGCTCGAGTTCGAACCGTCGACGAGTGACCGTGTCGTCGGCACCGTCGACGCGATCCGCCGCGGACTCGGTGCCGGTGGTCCGCTGGTCTACCGCTACCTTCCCGGCACCGACGGTCTCGCCGGCGGCGAGGGGGCCTTCCTGCCGTGCTCGTTCTGGCTGGTACAAGCCCTCGCCCGCACCGGTCGAGGCGACGAAGCTCGAGCCATGCTCGACGAACTCGTCAGTCTCGGCGGCCCACTCGGTCTGTACAGCGAGGAGATCGACCCGGCCTCCGGCGAGCATCGCGGCAACTACCCGCAGGCTCTTACGCACTCCACGTTCGTCCAGGCGGTGTTCGCGCTCGACGGTGGGCCAGATCAGTCGAGGCCTCCACCGTCATCGCCTGACTTGGCGATCAAGTAGCCGATAGCGCGCTCCGCCTTGGGATAGACAGACACCGCGTTCCAGAAGGCGGCAGAGTGATCGCCGTGGCGGAGGTGGGCCATCTCGTGCACCAGCACGTAGTCGATCACCCAGTCCGGGAACGCTGCGATGCGGGTGGACACTCTGATGGTCGCGGTGCTCGGTGTGCACGATGCCCAGCGTGACGCCATCGTGTCGCTCCAGCGCACATCACGCGGTGCTGGCATCGCGTACTTGCGGTGCAGCGCCCTGGTGCGTTGGGCGAGATCGATGCGCGCTGTCGACATCTTGCGTCGGAATCGCGCGCTCATCTCGGCGACCGCCACCGACTCCTCTGCGACGCTCATCCACGACGGCACGGTGACGCGTAGAACACCTCCTTGGAGGCGCGCGCCGTAGCTCTTCGTGCGACGCTTGGAGCGCACCACCTCCACCCGGAACGCGTCGAGATCATCGGGGCTGAGACCCGGCAGGCGCGCCTGGAGGTGGCCCGAACCGATCGCTTCAGAGCTCACCGCCCGACAGTACCCGCAGTCGCCAGGCCACCAGCCAGCGTTTGGCCTAGAACACGGCAACTGCGTGTCAATCACCGGCCGCGCAGAAGACCGCTGGGTACGATGGCGTTGTGGCTATTCTTCGTCTGTTCGCCTCAGCGCGTGAGGCAGCCGGCACTGGGAGTGCTGAATTCGAAGGTGCAACGGTCGGCGAGGTGCTCGCCGGCGCAGTCCACCGATATGGCGGGCACTTCGAACAAGTGCTCGGCACCAGCAAGGTTTGGCTCAACGGTGAGGCTGCCGACTCGAGTGACGCGGTCGGGGATCGCGACGAAGTGGCGGTGTTACCGCCGGTTAGTGGAGGAACGATATGACTGCAACAGACCCAGATCCGCAGTCGATGCGCCTTGATGATCTGCGCGCGACACGTAACGCGCTGCAGACCGACGACGATGCAGTGTCGTTTGCCAGGCGGCTGGCGCAGGCCAAGCTCGACCTGGTGCGCGCCCAGCAGCGCCGCCTGGCGCGGGGTAACGACGACAGCATCACCGAAGAGCTGCCGGTGATCCTCTCAAGCCACCTCACCGGCGGCCCGGCGCGCCCCCCGCGCCCGGCCGAAGACTTCAGCGATCATCCATTCGCGGTAGAGCTGGAGGCATTGGAGGACCGTATGGGCGGTGCCGACATCCCGACGATGGGTGGTGCCGAACTGGTCCTCTTCGCCACCGAATTGGAGCACTTCGAGCAGCGGTTGTCGCGCCAGCGACGCGAGCTGTTCACCCGCATCGATGCGCTCAGTGCTGAGCTGGTGCGCCGCTACCGCGAGGGTGAGGCCGACGTCGAAGGGCTCCTCGCCGGCGACTGAGGCGCCACCATGAGATCCGAAATCGACAAGCACCTGGCCGATGTCGGTGAGTTCATCAAGAACCAGCGTGAGGTGGCGCGGATGAGCGTGCGCCGTCTGGCGGAGGTGGCCGGGGTCAGCAACCCGTACCTTTCGCAGATCGAGCGCGGCCTGCGCAAGCCGTCGGCCGAGATCCTCAATCAGATAGCGGCCGCATTGCAGATCAGCGCAGAGTCGCTGTACGAACGTGCCGGGCTGATCAACCCAGAGGGGCCGAAGCGCAACGGTGTGCGCGAGGCCGTGGCCAACGACCCGAACCTCAATGCTGAGCAGCGACGAACACTGCTCAGCGTGTATGAGAGCTTCGTCGGTGCAAAATCGGCAAAGGAGTCGCCGCGCTGAGCACCGGCGCGGCCAGGATCGCGATGGTCGCCTCGGAGTGCATGTTGCATCCTGCCCACTCGTCCCGATGAGCCGGCAAGCGGCGACATGGCGACATTGTGCCTGCGAGCACGCCCCAGACGAGTTCTAATTGTCGACTGTTTCGATACGCTTTCAACCGTTGTGCATCGGGTAGCCGTTCTATCTCTCCACACCTCACCGCTCGTCCAGCCCGGCTCGGGCGACAGCGGCGGGATGAACGTGTACGTGCGCGAGCTGGTTTCAGCGCTCGCCCAGGCTGGGGTGGAGTGCACCACCTACACGCGCGCCGACCGCCGTGGACTGCCGGAGGTGGTGCAGGTCGAGCCCGGACATCGTGTCGTACACATCCCTGCCGGACCGTTCGACCTCGCCAAGGAGCAGCTGCCCGGGGTGCTCGACGAGTTCGGCGACAGGGTGATCGAGCACATCCGCCACGAATCGCCGGTCGACGTGCTGCACGCCAACTACTGGCTCAGCGGTGTCGTCGCCCACAGGGTGAAGCACCAGCTCGATCTGCCGTTCGTCAGCACGTTCCACACGCTGGCGAGGGTGAAGGCCGAAGGCGGTGACCTGGAGCCGGTGTGGCGTGATCGGGCCGAGCACGAGATCATCAGCTGCGCCGACGCGATATGCGTCAGCTGCAGCGAGGAGGAGAGCCAGTTCCGTCGGCTTTACGGCAACCCGAGGGGGCGTATCGAGATCGTTGCCCCGGGTGTGGAGCATGCGTTCTTCGCGCCCGGCGACAAGCACGGGGCGCGCGCCGCGCTGGATCTGCCATTGGATTCGCCGGTGCTGCTGTTCGTCGGGCGGATCCAGCCGTTGAAGCGCGCCGACCTGGCGGTTCGGGCGTTAGCCAAGCTCGGTCGGCGCGATGTGCTTCTGCTGATCGTTGGTGGTGCCAGTGGTGCCGACGGCGACGGCGAGGTCGGCAAGCTTCGTGCCTTGATAGCCGAGTCCGGTCTGACCGCTCAGGTGCGGTTCATCGAACCCCAGCCGCATCACATCCTCAGCACCTACTACCGCGCCGCCGATGTGGTTGTCGTGCCGAGCCGCAGCGAGAGCTTCGGACTGGTGGCTCTGGAGGCCTCTGCCTGCGGCGTGCCGGTGGTGGCCAGCGGTGTCGGCGGGTTGTTGACCTTGGTCGACCACGGCCGTACCGGGTACCTCGTGGCCGATCGTTCACCAGACCAGTTCGCTCGGTACATCAGTGAGATCATCGACCATCCGGCGCACGCCGCGGCGCTCGGTGAGCGGGGTGCGGCGCGCGCCAAGCAGTACACCTGGGCGTTCGCTGCCGCCAGGTTGCGACGGGTGTACTCCGATCTGGCAATGCGCGAGCTGGTGGCCTGCGCGTGAGCGACTTCCACGAGCGCGACGCGCTCGTTGTGTTCGAAGATCGGATCTCCGAATGGTTGGCGGCGTTTGCTGCCGTCACGCCGGTTGTGGAGGCCATCGACCGCGGTGCAGGGGCGGCCAACGAGCCGCAGTGGTACGTGCGAATGGCAGGCGAGGAGAAGGACCACATCACCGTGTGGCTCACCCTCGGTCAACGCACGCTGCGTTACGAGGCATACGTCATGCCCGCGCCGCTGGAGAACATCGCCGCGGTGTTCGAGATGGCCCTGCGGCGCAACGCCCGGCTGGTCGGCGCGCACTTCGCGGTGGGCGTCGAAGACGCGTTGTTCCTGCGTGGTGAGCTGCCGCTCGCCGCGCTCAGCGAGGCCGAGCTGGACCGCATCCTCGGCTCGGTGTATGCCTACGTGGAGCAGTGCTTTCCTGCGCTGATCCGACTCGGCTACGCGTCCCGCTTCGCTGGTCGTTGATTGCTGATCCGATGCGAAACCCCGGCGGCTTCACTGCGCCGGCATTGACACAGCAATTTTGCCGTTCGTCGGATCTCGCTGTCCTCATTGTCGGTGACCGGGCGGTCGGCAGCTTCGGGGAAGGTCGGTGCCGGCCGTCCGGTCGTTCTCCGGCGCCGGGTGCCTGTAGCACCGAATGTCGTTGAGTACCCGGTGTCGTTGAGCACCGGCGTCGTAAAGCCCCGGTGTCGTGGAGCCCCGGTCTCGTGGAGCACCGGTTTCGTCGAGTACGGGGTGGGTGCCAGCTGATCCCTGTCGGACGATCTGGTCGCTTCAACGGCTCAACCAGCCTGCCCGAGTCGAGCGGGTCCGATTAGCTTGAGCCGCATGGGCACACCTCGGTTGACGGTCATCGGCGGCGGCAACATGGGTGCGGCGCTGGTGAGCGGGCTGCTGCGCGCCGGATGGACACCGGACGAGTTGACCATCGTGGAGGTCGACGCGGCCCGCCGGTCGGTGCTTGCCGGCCACCCGTTCGCCGGTGTGACGGTAGTGGCCGAGGCCGCTGGACCCGGCTCGATGCAAGCCGCGCTGATTGCGGTGAAGCCTGGCGACGTGCCTGGTGCCGTTGCCCGGGCTGTGCAGTGCGGTGCTCGGCGGGTGCTGTCTATCGCCGCAGGCGTCTCGCTGACCACGCTGTGC
>JBDSMK010000327.1:0-5307 GCA_039915905.1 Ilumatobacteraceae bacterium | reverse complement strand
CCCCTATTCCGGATCGGTGTCCGCGTTCGGCGCCCAGGGCAAGGGAGTCGAGGCCTACTTCAAGTACATCAACGACGCCGAGGGTGGTATCACCTGGGGCGATGGTCACAAGCGGAAGGTCAAGTTCGTCACCTACGACAGCGCTTACGAGCCGCAACGCGGAGTGGAGGACGCCAAGCGCCTAGTGGAGCAGGACAAGATCTTTGCCTTCTTCAACCCGTTCGGCTCGCCGGTTGCGGCCGCGATGGCTCCGTATGCGATGGAGCAGAAGGTACCGATGCTGTTCGTCTCGTCGTCTTCCGATCAGTGGGGTGACGGCGACAAGTGGCCGCTCGCCGTGCCGTTCTCGATCGTCGGGTCCACGGAGGGCTCGATCTACGCGAACTACGTGTTGCAGGCCAACCCGAAGGCGAAGGTCGCGATGCTGTTCCAGAACGACGACTTCGGCAAGGGCACAGCCGAGGCCGTGCGTCGCAACCTGAAGGGCACGAGCGTGTCGATCGTCGCCGAGCAGAGCTACCAGACGACTGATCCGACAGTGGATTCACAGATCACCAACCTGGCCGGCTCCGGCGCTGACACGTTCATCATGATCGCTACGCCGAAGTACGCGGCGCAGGCGCTCAAGAAGATCCACGAGCTCGGCTGGAACCCGCTGCGGATCACGCAGACATCGGGCACCAACGTCAAGTCGGTGCTGGAGCCGGTGGGGCTCGACATCAGCAAGGGTCTCGTGTCGCTGTCGTGGTACAAGGACGTCACCGACCCGCAGTGGGCCAACGATCCCGCAGTGAAGCTGTTCAAGGAGAACGCGGCGAAGTATGGCGCCGATCCGGACGACCCCTACGCCGGCACCGGATGGCTCGCTGGTGAGATGGGCCGTTACCTGTTCGAGCAGGTCAAGTCACCGACACGGGCGAACCTGATGGACACGGTGCTGAACTGGAGCACAGACAAGGTCGACATGGTGCTCCCGGGTGTGCGACTGCACACGCAAGCACCGAACGACCGGTACCCGATGGAGGCCGCATACATCATGACCTTTGACGGCACGAGGTGGGTGCTCGACAGCAAGCCTGTTGACGCCGAAGGTCAGACGGTTCCGACCAAGTGAGTCCCCAAGTTGATCCCGATGACGCGGTGCTCATCTATACCGAGCGCGAGCGCGTGGCCTGGCTCACGCTCAATCGCCCGGAGCGGCGCAACGCGATCAACAGTGCGCTGGCCCGAGCGATCACGGATGCAATGCTCCGCGCCGAGCACAGCGAAGACGTAGACGTTGTGGTGCTCACCGGGTCGGGGTCGGCGTTCTGCGCCGGCCTCGACCTGGTGGAACTGGGGTCATCCGGCGGCAACATGTCGCCGCGGGGCACCGCCGACGGGCCGTGGACGCCGGGCGGCGGTGTGTGGTTCCCGATGACCAAACCGGTCATCGCGGCGGTCAATGGGGTGGCTGTCACCGGTGGACTGGAGTTGGTACTGCACTGCGACATCGTCGTCGCCGCGCACAGCGCCCGTTTCGGCGACACCCACGCCAGGGTCGGGGTCTTCCCCGGTGGCGGCATGATTCCGTTGTTGCAGCGGGCGATCGGCTCCAGAGCGGCGTTGGCGATGAGTCTCAGCGGCAACTTCATCGACGCAGACGCGGCATTGCGGCTTGGTCTTGCCGTCGCGGTGGTACCCGACGCTGAGCTGATCGAAGCTGCGCAACGACTCGCGCGCGACATCGCCTCCGCAGACCAGGTGCTGGTCCGCGGTGTCCTCGCGGCATACCACCAGACGGCAGACATCGGCGGCCTCGGCGATGCCCTCGCCGCCGAGGGCAAGGCGGCAAGATTGCGTCACAGCAACACGGATCTCGGCGTCGTCGCGCAACGCCGCGCCCAGATCATCGAACGGGGCCGGTCCCAGAAATCGGGGAGAGACAATGAACATTGAGCGTAGGTTCGTCGGGATGCCATCGCCGGCGGTCGGCCGGGCCGGCGCAGGCGGGCACCCGTGCCAGGGCCTGTACCACCTCCCGGAAGGTGGTGCCCCAACGACTGCGTTCATCGCAACGCATTACAACGTCGATTTCTCCGAGCACTACCTCGCCGACCACATGGCGCAGCGCGGCTACGGGTTCCTCGGCTGGAACACGCGGTTCCGTGGCGCCGAGCCGTACTTCCTGCTCGATCATGCTCTGGTCGAGATCGGGTTGGGGGTCAGCTGGCTGCGCGACCAAGGTGTGGAACGAGTCGTGCTGCTGGGCAACTCCGGCGGTGGTTCGCTGATGTCGGCGTATCACTCGCAGAGCAAGCAGCCGAGCATTCGCCCGGCCTATGGCCGGCGGCTGCTGCCGGAAGTGGCCGACCTCCCTGCCGCTGACCTGTTCGTGTTCCTGGCGGCGCATCCGGGGCGGCCGGAGGTGATCACCGACTGGATGGACCCGTCGGTGATCGACGAGAACGACCCGCTGGCCCGTGACCCGGATCTGGACATGTACGACCCACGCCACGGGCTGCCCTACGACGCAGAGTTCCTGGTGGCGTACCGAGCCGGTCAACGTGACCGCAACGCCCGCCTGACGGCGTGGTGCCTGCAGCGGCTGGGCGAGTTGGAAGCTGCCGGAGTGAGCGACCAGTTGTTCGTGATGCGTCGCACCTGGGCAGATCCGAGGTTCATGGACCCCTCGATCGATCCGTCCGACCGGCGAACACCGTGGTGCTACATGGGCGACCCACAGCGGGCCAACGACAGCGTGTTCGGTCTCGGCACGGTCAGCACGCTGCGCAGCTGGTTGAACATGTGGAGCCTCACCGAGTCGGACTGCGGGTCAGGCCACCTCGGCCAGCTCGACCTGCCGACCCTGCTGGTGCAGCCGTCGCAGGACAACGGGGTGTTCCCGAGCCAGGCCGCCGAGATCTTCGGTGCCATCGCAGCACCCGACAAGCAGTGGCTGACAATGGCCGGCGACCACTACTTCTCGGCTGAGCCGGGCCAGCGTCCGGCGGTCGCCGAGGCGATCGACGAATGGCTGCGGGCCCACGACGCGAGCCCAACAGGAGGTCGATGATGTACATCGGCGACTCTGCCGAGAAGTACCCCGACACGATCGCGATGGTGATCGACGACGGGGTCGAGGAGATCACCTACGCGCAGCTCGACGAGCAATCGAACGCGCTGGCCCACGCGTTCGCCGGTCTCGGACTGACGGCCGGCGACACCGTTGCAGCGATCCTGCCGAATGGGATCCGCTACGGCATCGTGTGGTGGGCGGCGATGCGCAGCGGCATGTACATCACCCCGATCAACTGGCATCTGACCAGCAGCGAGGTGCGCTACATCATCGTCAACAGCGAGGCTCGGGCGGTGATCACCAGCGCGGCCACGGCTGCAGCAGCCGACGAGGCGATGGCCGGACTGGACGAGGTGCACCGCATCCATGTCGGTGCCTCCGCCGAAGGACGCACGACGGCCCTCGACTTCGACGCGCTGGTTGCCGAGAACCCGACCAGCCGCATCGCCCGTGAACTGGCCGGGGCGCCGATGTACTACTCGTCGGGGACCACCGGCCGCCCGAAGGGGGTCAAGCCACCACTGAGCGGTCTGCGGCCCGACGAGTTCAGCACTGTCTCGAACTTGATCATGACCACCTTCGGCATCGGTCACGGTGACCGTTACCTGAGTCCGGCGCCGCTGTACCACTCGGCTCCGTCCAGCTGGTCGTTCGGGGCACACACCGTCGGCGCGACCGCGGTTGTGATGAGCAAGTTTGATGCTGCCACAGCCCTGCACCTACTCGACAGTCAGCGGATAACCGTCTCGCAATGGGTCCCGACGATGTTCCAGCGGATGCTGCGTCTACCGGCCGAGACCCGCGCCGCGTATCGCGGTGAGGTGCACCGTGCCGCCTACCACGCGGCGGCGCCGTGCCCGACGTCGGTCAAGAAGGAGATGATCGAATGGTGGGGTCCGATCCTCTTCGAGTTCTATGCCGCCACTGAAGGTGGCGCGACGCAGATCGATTCGCACGAGTGGTTGCAGCGCCCCGGGTCCGTCGGGCGCCACTGGACTGGCGGAACGATCCACATCCTCGACCTCGACGACCGGCATGAGCTCGGCCCGAACGCCGATGGACTTATCTACTTCGAGCCGTTCGCTGCCAACAAGTTCGAGTACCACGACGACCCCGACAAGACCGCCGCTGCTTACCACGGCGGCCTCGTCACGGCCGGCGACATCGGCTACCTCGACGACGACGGCTACCTGTTCCTCACCGACCGGTTGAGCAACATGATCATCTCCGGCGGGGTGAACATCTATCCGATGGAGATCGAGAACCACCTCGCCTCGCATCCCGCGGTGATCGATGTCGCCGTTTTCGGGATACCCAACGACGAGTTCGGCGAGGAGGTCAAGGCCGTCGTGCAAGTGGCACCCGACCGCATCGGCGACGATCTGCTCAAGGACGATTTGATGGCGCACTGCCGTGTCGCCCTGGCGGCGTTCAAGTGCCCGCGATCCATCGACCTGGTCACCGAGTTGCCGCGCGACGACAACGGCAAGCTCTACAAGCGGCTGCTGCGCGATGCCTACTGGCAGGGTCGCGAATCGAGGTTGGTGTGAGCGTCGCTGACGCGGACGTGCGCGCTGTCGACGAACGCACGGTCGAGCAGCGCATCGACGAGTTGCTGGCCGACTACCCACCGGCCACCACGCCGGTACGCCGATTCCTCGAGGCGCAGTTCGATCTCGGGCTCGCTTGGGTCGACTTCCCGGTGGGTCACGGCGGCCTCGATGCCCCGGGGAAGCTGCAGGAGAGGGTGATCCGCAGGCTCTACGACGCCGGCGCGCCGAGCGCCCGGCTGCGCAACCCGATAGGTATCGGGCATGCCGCGCCGACCATTGCTGTTCACGGCACCGACGCGCAGCGCCGCAGATACCTGCGCCCGATGTTCTCCGGCGAGGAGACCTGGTGCCAGCTGTTCAGCGAGCCGGGTGCCGGATCGGATCTCGCCAACGTGGCCACCCGGGCGGTGCGCGATGGCGACGAATGGGTGGTCAGCGGTCAGAAGGTGTGGACCAGCCTGGCCCGCTCGTCGCAGCAGGCGATGCTGCTGGCGCGTACCAATCCTGAGCTTCCGAAGCATCGCGGTCTGACCTACTTCGTGTTGGACATGGCGCTGGCAGGCGTCGAGGTGCGCCCGTTGCGCCAGATGACAGGCGACGCAGAGTTCAACGAGGTGTTCTTCGACGACGTGCGCATACCCGACTCGGCTCGCCTCGGTGGGGTGGGCGACGGATGGCGGGTTGCGGTGACGACGC
>JBDSMK010000319.1:0-6257 GCA_039915905.1 Ilumatobacteraceae bacterium | reverse complement strand
CCTGGTAGTGGCCAGCGACCTCGACGAGTTGTTGGAGATGGCCGACAGCGTGATCGTGTTGTTCCAAGGCCAGGTAGCTGGCCGATGGGAGTGCGACCGGCTCGACCGCGAGGAAATCGGCCGAGCGATGCTGGCCTCGTGAGCGCCGTTGCGGCCATTGCCACCCCGTTGTCGCGCCGTCAGCGAGGGAGGCAGTCGGCAGCCGGAGCGTTGCCGACGTTGGCGGTTGGCGCCGGGTCACTGGCGGTGTTCCTGGTTCTGGTGCTGTGGTTCACCTCCGTCGGCGCCGGCGAGGCCTTGAGTACGTTCGGTCGCGGCGCGTTCGGCGGCGTAGATCCAATTTCCGAGACGCTGACCCGCGCCGTGCCGTTGGCGATCATCGGTGTCGGGGCCGGCGTGGCATTGCGTGCAGGGGTTTTCAACGTCGGCGGTGAGAGCCAGATGATCGCTGGCGCGGTGGCGGCGACGCTGGTGGCCCGGTGGTTCGGCGGTGCCCCTGCAGTGGCGGTGTGGCTGCTGGCCGTGCTTGCGGCAGTTGTGGGAGGCGCGGCGTGGGCCGTGGTGCCCGCAGTGCTGTGGGTTCGCCGCGGGGTCTCGGAGATCCTCTCCACCTTGCTGATCAACTTCGTCACCACTGCGCTGCTGGCCTGGGTGCTGGCCAAGACAGTGCTGCACGACCCCGACCCCACGGTGATTACACCGCAGGGCCGGCAGCTGCCGGCCCATCTCGACTTGCCGTTGCTGATCCACGGCAGCCGACTGCACATCGGGTTCTTAGTTGCTGTTGTGGCGGTGTTCGCCACTGCGTGGACGCTGCGCACTGCTACGGGTTTCCGCATCGACCTCGTCGGCGCCAATCCTCGCTTGGCGGCCCAGGCCGGTGTTCGCCCCACCCGTCTACGGATCGAGGTGCTGTTGATCTCCGCCGCCTTCGCCGGTCTCGCCGGGGCGGTTCAGCTGTTTGGCTTGAGCCACCGGTTGACCACCGGACTGACCGGTGGGGTGGGATACACCGGTCTGCTGGTCGCGGTCTTGGGGCGTTCCAAGCCGCTGGTCACCGCTGTCGCCGCGGTGGTGTTCGCAGCCCTGCTCACCGGAGGCGAGGCGTTGGAGCGCGCCGGCGTACCACGAACGCTCAGCGCCGTGGTGCAGATGGTCTTGATAATCGGCGTCGCTTTAGCCAGCGTCACGGAGGCTCGGCGATGAGCCAGTTGATATCGCTCGAGTTCTGGGAATCGGTGCTCGGTGGTGGCCTGCGTCTGGGACTTCCCGTCGGCGTGGCAGCAGCCGGCGAACTGATCGGCGAACGCAGCGGCACGTTGAACCTCGGACTGGAGGGCACGATGTCGATCGGAGCTCTTGGCGGGGTTGTCGGCGCAGTGTCGCTCGGCGCGGTAGGCGGATTGCTGCTCGGCGCGCTGGCCGGGGCGGTGGTGGGGCTGCTGTTCGCCGCGCTGGTCTTGCAGCGGCGGGCCAATGAGGTAGTTGTCGGCTTTGCCGTATCGCTCGGCGGTGTCGGGCTGGCAACGTTCCTGTACCGAACGATGTATGCCCGGCCTCCCAGAATTGTTCCGTTCAAGGCGGTCGACCTGCCGGGCCTGCGATCGATCCCGCTGATCGGTCCGGTGTTGTTCCGCCAGCCACTGGTCGTCTGGTTGTTGCCCCTGACCCTCGCCGCAGTTGCCTGGGTGCTACATCGCACGCGTCTCGGCTTGGAACTGCGTGCCGCCGGCGACGCACCGCAGGCGGCTTTAGCCCGCGGTGTGGCGGTGAATCGGGTTCGCACTGCGGCCGTCATCGCCGCCGGAGCTCTCGGCGGGCTGGGGGGTGCGCTGCTGTCGGCCGGCATAGTCGGCGAGTTCAGCGACCAACTGGTTGGGGGTCGCGGGTTCGTGGCCCTGGTATTGGTGATCGCTGCTCGCTGGCGACCGAGCTTGCTGCTGCCCGCCGCCTGGGGTATCGGTGCTCTGCAGGCTTTTCAGCTCAAGGTTCAGACCTCGGGCGGAATCGGACTGCCGGTGGAACTACTGCGCGCCCTGCCCTATCTGGTGACTTTGATCGTGTTGGCGGTCGGTGTCGGCAGCGCCAACGCTCCACGGGCGCTGGGGCGTCTCACCGAATAGGCCGGATGACGATGACACCGAATACAAACACCATCACAACACAAGAACGGTGAACGATGACCGAACCGACTGATCGACGATTGACGGGCCACCAACCAACCGGCGAAACGCTGTCGGCGCGACCCCTTACCGCAGGAGCAGCGGCACCATCGGGTGAGGAACTTTTCCATCTGCGGCAAGTAGCAGCAGGCCAGCATGTGGCCGACGTCGCGATCCGCGGCGGACAGGTCATCCACGTGCACACCGGCGAGATCCGAGCTGCCGACGTGATCATCCACGGTCGACACATCGCCGCGGTCGTTGCCCCGGGCAGGCTGCAGGCGCGGCGCACCGTGAACGCCACCGGTCAGTTCGTCGCTCCGACGTTCATCGATTCGCACTTCCACCCGGAGTACTCGATGCTCGTGCCGGGCGAGATCGCTCGTCTGATCGTGCCGCGTGGCACTACCACCGTTCTTGCCGACGCCAACTGCAGCGCCAACGTTCTGGGCGCTCGAGGAATGGATCTGATGGCTGCGACCACCACTCCGCTGCGAATGTTCGCGCAGGTCACTCCGGATGTTCCCCGCCGTGGCCGACCTGGATTGAACGGCGCCGCGGTACCACAACAGGAGATCCTCGAGCGCATCACCCGGTCGAACGCGGTGAGCCTCGGTGAATCGAACCCGTTCCTGCTCGACCGCGAGATGGCTGAGGCGCTGTCGGTGACACTTCATGCCGGCAAGCGCGCTACCGGGCACACTGCGCGGCTGGCCGACGAGGCGTTGTGGGCCTATGCCGCCGGTGGCGTTGGCGATGACCACAACGCGGCCACGTTGGAGGAAGTGATCGACCGCCTGCGCCTGGGGATGATCGTCACCCTGCAGAGCGGTTCGATGACCGACTACTGCGCGGCGATCCTGGGACGCCCGGAGCTCCTCGGACTGGTCGCCTCACACATCGCCTTTTGTGCTGACGACAAGCATGTCGAGGATCTCGCCGATGAGGGTTCGATCGACCACCACGTGCGCAGCGCTGTGAGCCTCGGGGTAGATCCGGCGATCGCGGTGCGGATGGCGTCGCTGAACTCCGCCAGCCACTTTCGCATCGATCACCTGATTGGTTCACTGACGCCCAGCAGGCTGGCCGACTTGCAGTTGCTCGACAATCTCACCGAGTTCCGACCGCGGTCGGTTTGGGTCGACGGTATCGAGGTGGCTCGTGACGGTCGTGCGCTGTTCGCCAACTCCGACACGATCGCTCCGGAGATGTTCGACACCGTCAAGCTCGGCGCGGCGCCACGAATCGAGGTGCGCGTTGCGGGTACTCGATCCACGGCATGGGTGCAGGCGATGGAGATGTACGACGGGTACTACAAGCGTGCCTTCCACGTGGAACTCGATGTCGCCGACGGAATAGTGCAGGCCGACCCGGCCAGTGACATCTCCAAGATCTGCATCGTCGACCGCCATCACGCCTCGGGCAGGGCCGGAATCGGCTACGTCCGCGGCTTCGGGCTGACTCACGGAGCGGTCGCCGCGTCCACCAACTGTGACAACCAGAACGTCGTCGTGGTCGGCACGTCCGACGCCGAGATCCAACACGCCCTGCAGGTGATGGGACAGATCGGCGGCGGCTACGTGACTGTGGCCGATGGGGAGGTGCTGGCCACCGTCGCGCTGCCGGTGGAGGGGTTGATGTCCGATCAACCGTGGGAGGTCGTCTACGAGCAGAGCCGAGCCGTCAACGCTGCGGCTGCCGGGCTCGGCTGCCGGATCCATGCCCCGTTCATGATCTTGTCATTCGTAGGGCTCAACGGAGTTCCAGATCTGGGGCTCAACGAGGTCGGATTGATAGATGTCGCCAGCCAGATGGAGATCCCGGTGGTGCTCGAGTTGGACAATGGTCGTCCGGTCTGTCGTTGCTCAGCAGTAGCAGTTGGTCGCGCACCAGTCTCGGGCGTGTGAACTGATGGTCCCGACAGGAGCGCAGCTTGACCTGGCGGTGCTGCGCGCGCTGCCCAAGGTAGAGCTACACGTGCATCTCGAGGGGACGTTCTCTGCACCGCGGATCGTAGCGATGGCCGCAGACGCGGGCCGGCCATTGCCACGCCCGGTGGACCAGTTGTTCCACTCCGACGACCTGTCGGAGTTCCTCCGGTTCCTTGATTGGACATGTGCGCTGATACGTACGCCGCAGTTGGCCGCCGAGGTGGCCTACGACTTCGCCCGTCGCGCTGCGGCCGACGGCACGCTCTATGCCGAGGTGATCATCAACCCAACCCATTGGCCTCATTGGGAACTCGGCGAGTTGGTGGAGTCGTTGACCTCCGGCTTCGAGCAGGCTCAGGCTGATGGTCTCACCGAATGTCGCTTGCTGCTTTCGATCCTTCGCACACAGGCGGCTGAGGAGGCTTTGCAACTGGTGGAGTGGATGGGCGCAACTCGGCCTCGCCGGGTGGTTGGGCTATCGATCGATGGTGACGAACGCCGGGCTGGGCGAACCAGCGGACGCTTCGCTCCCGCATACGCCAGAGCAGCTCAGCTGGGCTATGGACTGACCGCCCACGCCGGAGAGTCGTCTGGAGCAGAGGGCGTGCACGACGCCTTGGATCTGTTGCATGTGACCCGAATCGACCACGGGGTGCGTGTCGTCGACGAACCGGAGTTGATGGCCCGGCTGGTACGCGAACACATAACCCTCAACGTTTGCTTGACGTCGAACTTGATGCATCTTTACCCCGATCTCAAGGCTCATCCACTGCCGAGCCTGGAAGCAGCCGGAGTCTCGTCCACGATCAACACCGATGACCCCGGATTGCTGGAGATCACCCTCACCGGAGAGTTCGCCGCATCCGCCGAGCTGATGAATTGGGGCTACGCGCAGCTGACGGTGGTAACCCGCCGAGCGATAGAGGCGGCGTTCTGCCCACCCGCGACCAAGTTCCGTTTGCATCTTGCAGTGGATTCCTTCCTGACCACCCTGCCCGAAAGGGACCGCCAACCATGAGCTCCTTCACTCCCCTGCGATCGCTTGCGCCGTTCGACGTCCCCGCCTGCGAACAGCCACTGATCGAAACGGTCAACGATCTGGCCGCAACCTTCGCGACGACCGCGGCGAGCTACGACGAGAGCGCCGAGATTCCGATCGACAACCTCCGCGCGCTATCGAACGCCGGGCTCGACAGCGCGTTTCTGCCCGTCCGCTTCGGTGGAGGCGGCGCTTCGCCGATCACCTTCGGCAACGCGTTGGCGACGATCTCCAAGGCGTGCCCGGCCACCGCCTGCGTGTGGTTGATGCACGTTGGTGCAGCGGTCTCATTGATCTCTATGGGCAATGCCGACTCTGCCGAGTTCTTCCGCGGCGAACTAGCTGCCGGCAAGCGCTTCGCCAATGCTCTCAGCGAACCGACGTCGGGAAACCTGTTCCTGATGCCGCTGCAGGTCGCCGATCCGGCACCAGGTGGCTGGACGCTGTCGGGCGCAAAGCGGTTCGTTTCCGGTTGCGAGATTGCCGACTACTTCTTCATCAACGCTGTGGTGGATGGCCAGCCCGGCTTTTTCGGCGTCGATCGTGACTCGTCGTTGAGCTTCATTCCGATTTGGGACACGCTCGGATTGCGTGCCAGTCGCAGCCAGTTGATCAGTCTCGACGGCACATTGCTGCGTACCGACCGGCGATGCGGCCCGCCGCAGGACGACACTCCCAACCCGATCGGCACCGGATTGGCGTGGCTGTCGATCGGGGTAGCCGAAGCTGCTCTCGACGCGCTCGTCGACCACGCCTGCAACCGGGTGATCCCCTCCACAGGGCTTCCGCTGTCGCACATGCAGTGGGTGCAGTTCGAGGTGGCGGAAGCCACTGTCGCCTTGAATGGCGCCAAGTTGCTCGCCGGGCGATCGATGTGGCTGGCCGAGCAAGGCTCACCGGACACGTTGGCAGCCGCCCTAGAGGCCAAGCTGTGCGCCAACCAGGTG
Source organism: Ilumatobacteraceae bacterium (assembly GCA_039915905.1). Taxonomy (GTDB): domain Bacteria; phylum Actinomycetota; class Acidimicrobiia; order Acidimicrobiales; family Ilumatobacteraceae; genus JAODBQ01. The sequence continues at coordinate 178 of JBDSMK010000319.1, read as the reverse complement.
GCCCAAGACATTGCCCAGCTAGGCGTCAAGATCGGCGGAGCGTCCGGCTTTCTGCGCACCTCGCCGATCCAGCGCCACTTCCGTGACGCCCAGGCCGGGGCGCTGATGGCGTACTCGGTCGAGTTGTGCCGCGATGCTGTGGGCAAGGCTGCGTTGGCAGTAACCGCCGACCACGAAG
>JBDSMK010000295.1:0-4401 GCA_039915905.1 Ilumatobacteraceae bacterium | reverse complement strand
CGTCGATCAGTCGTACACCTTCCACATCACCGCCTCGGTCGACGCTCCGGTTGCCACCACAACCAAACATTTCGTCAATCAGGTCACGGTGGCCGATGACGGCACCAACGGACCAGACCCCACGCCGGCCGACAACAGCGACCTCGACGACGACACCACCGGCATCGACCTTGCCGTCACCAAGACCGACGGCAAGACCGAGGCAATTCCCGGCAGCGCCGACACGTACACGATCGTCGTCACGAACAACGGCCCAACGACCATCCAGTCCTTGCAGCTGATCGACACGCTGCCGACCGCGCTGGGCAGCGTCACGTACTCGCCGTCGGCGGGAACCTACGACTCAGCATCGCACGACTGGACAGGCTTCGGTGACCTCGTCGAAGGCTCGACATTGACACTTACCGTCGAGGGCATCATCGACCCGGCTGCGACCGGCACCATGACCAACATCGTGTCGGTGATCCCGCCGGCGTTTGCGCCCGACACAGATCCCACCAACAACACAGCGACGGACGTCGACACCCTTACACCGATGGCAACTCTGACGATCGACAAGCAACTCTCTACCGCGCTCGTCGCCGGAAAATCGGCCCGATACGACATCTCCGTCCGCAACGATGGCCCATCGAATGCCACGGACGTGATCGTGACCGACCCGCTACCGGCCGGCCTCATCTATGCCGGCGCAACCGGCGCTGCCTGGACCTGTGCGTCCTCACCGACGCAGGTCGTGGTCTGCTCGCTTGGCACAGCACTTGGGGTTGGCGAAACGGCCACCATTCAACTGTCTGTCACGGTCGCACTCATCGCCGTCAACACGGCCATCGTCAACGCTGCCAGCGTCAGCAGTTCGGCAACCATGACCTCCCAGAGCGTCCTGAGCGACTCCGTTTCGGGGCCGGTCACGGCGACCCCGCCTGTCCGAGTTCCTCTGCCCCAAACCGGTAGCGACTTGTTGCGTTCGCTCGTCCTCGGTGGTGAGCTCATCTTCGTCGGCATGATCCTGGCCTATGGCACCAGACGCCGCCGCCGCCCGAGCAATTGATGACCGCACGAACCGCGCCGCCGTAGTAGCCATCGGCGCGGTTCTGTTGGCGGGCGGCGTCCGAGTGAGGTACGGCGCCTCCCGCCTTCTCGTCCGATGGACCGCACTGATAATGACCAAGCCAACAGGACTCACTCATCTATGCGTGGTGTATCCCAACGCCGTCCAGGACGGACGCATAGCCCTCCCGGTAGGTGGGATAGGAGAACACGAATCCAGACGCGCGTAGTCGAGTGTTGTGGCATCGTTTGCCCCAGCTTGCTTCGGGACGACCGGAATTGGCGGCAACTGATGGCATCGGCAGATCAAGTGTGTGTGCCAGGAACTCGACGATCTCGCGGTGATCGGCGGGACAGTCGTCCACGCCTATGTACACCGACTTCGGCCGGTCCTGAATGGTCATGAGGTGCACGATGGCCGCTGCAGCATCGTCACGATGGATTTGATTGGTGAATCGTGGTTCGGACGAAATCGTCTCAAACCCATCTCGTATGCGGTCAATCTGTCGAGTCCGACCGGGCCCGTATATGCCCCCCAAACGAAGGATCGTTGCCTCAGGGATCTGCTCGAGCAATGTCTGCTCTGCTTCTCGCAGCACGACTGCCGTCGGCGCGGTGGGTTCGGCCGGTGTCGACTCGTCGACCCAGCTGCCGTCGTCGACGTCGTAGACCGCTGTGGACGACACGAACAGGACACGTGGTGGCACAATGCAGTCGCGGTAGATGGCCACCACGAGATGGCGGACACTGTCGACGTATGCCACCCGGTAGCCATCCACGCTGCGCTCATCCGGGCTCATCGCGATCACCACGATGTTGGTATCTGGAGGCAGTGTCGGCACCTCTGCAGACAGATCAACTGACTGGCCTTCGATTTCGTGCGGCAGCCTTTCTGCTGAGCGTCGTAGTCCAATCACGCGTTGTCCGATAGCAGCGAACCGAAGCCCGGCTTCGGTACCAAGGTCGCCACAGCCGGCGATAACAACAGCCACTTCAACCTCCCGGGATCAGTCCGTGCGACTCGATATCCCGCCAGCCAGCTTATGATTTCCGAGTTCTGGCACGAGCGCATCGAGAGGTGTCAAGCCACATCTCCGATGGTGTTTCACGGTGCTCACGGTGCTCACGGTGCTCACGGAGCCAGGCCGTGGCAGCCACGTGAACGGATACGTCCGTAGTGCTCTCATTCATCGGAGCCGAATGTCGAGGTCGCCTTCCAAGCGGTGGATGTCGAGGTCGTGCTGTTCGCCGTGGCGGCTCACTGTCAGATCAACGGTTGCGCCCGCCACCCGCAGCCGGCGCACGGTGACGCGGGTCAGCCATTCGGGTAACGCGGGGTGCAGCGTCAATGTGGCGTTGGTCGCGTCCGGCTCCAACCCGAGGATGCCTGCGAGCAGATCGATGACTGCGCTCGCCGCCCAAGCCTGGGGCACGTTCGCCCCGAGGTATTGGACCGGGAATGATTGGCGGTCGCGCGTCAGACCAGCGAACAGTTCGGGCAGGCGGTGGTCGTTGAACCGCCACGCTGCGTCGAACACGCTGCGGGTGATTTTGTCAGCAAATTCGTGGTGACCGTACCGCCGCAGCCCGTTGGCGAGCACGGCGTTGTCGTGTGGCCAGACGCTGCCACGTTGGTAGCTGAACGGGTTGTACGCCGGGTGTCTGGCGGAAAGCGTGCGTACACCCCAGCCGCTCCACATGTCGTCGGCGGCCAGCCGTGCGGACACCTGCGCCGCCCGCCCGGGATCGACTGCCTCACACCACAGCAGGTGTCCCGGATTTGACGCCACCGATTTGATCGGCTGCTTGGTGCCGTCGAGGCCGAGAAAGTATGTGCCTTGTTCAGGCCACCACAGCCGCTCCTCGATGCGTGCCACCATCTCGTCGGCTTCGGCGCGTAGCAGGTCGACCTGTCCGTCGGGGCCATTTATTGCTGCGAGGGTGTCGGCCCAGCCGCGCTTCGCGGCCACGACGTAGCCCTGCAGCTCGCAGGTCGCGATCGGCAGCACACTGCGGTTGCCGACGGCATCGACGATCGCCTCACCGGAGTCTTTCCAGCTTTGGTTGTAGTAGCCCCAATCACCGGCGCGGGTGCGGTACTCCTGGAAACCGTCACCGTCGAGGTCGCCCCTGGCGTCTATCCATGCGAGGGCGCGCTCCACGTGTGGCCGGACCCGGTCGAGGAACTCGCGGTCTGCATTCCAACGCCACAGCTCAGCAGCCGCGCGCACATACAGCGCCGGAGCGTCGTGAGCGCCGAAGTACGGTGTCTGCGGGATCAGGCCGAAATGAGCGAGTTCACCGCGACGCAGTTCGTGAATGATCTTGCCCGGAGCTTCATCGTGGCGGTCGTCGTCGGCGTCTGCTTGGCGCAGCCCGAACGTCCATAGCGATCCTGTCGCGAAGCTTGTGGATAGTGGCATCGCCAACAGCGATACGAGCATCGAGTCGCGACCGAACAGGGTCACGAACCACGGTACGCCGCCGGCAGGGACCCACGCCTCCTGCCCGGGTGGCACCTCTCCGGAGTCCTCGATCGTCGCCGTCGACTCGTCTATGTGCAGGCGAAGGGAGGCCAGGTCTTCGATGGCCTGCTCGACGACGGCGGTGACGGCTGGATCGTCGGTAGAAAACGTCACCGCGGCATCAACCCATTCGCGGTGCTGCAAGTCGATCACGCTGTCCCCGTCACTGAGCTGCGCGCATGCCCGCAGCGGAGGTTCTGGTTCGGCGGTGAGATCGGTCTGCGGCATCCACAGCAGGCACATGTGCCATGAGTCGCGCGGTTCGAGCCGCACGTCGAACGACAGCATTCCGTTGGCGTAGGCAGGCTGCGTCGAGCAGCGCTCGACCTGCAGGTGCAACCAGCGCTCGAAGTCGTCGTGTTGGTAGCGCGTCGACAGCCTGGACCCATCAGCGTCCCAGAACGTGTTCAGCCGGCCCCGGCGAACGTGACGCTTCTCCTTGACGTCGAACACGTCGGCGAAGTCACTTTCGACGCGCACGTTCAGCGTGATCTTCAACGGCGTCGTCGCGTAGTTGGTGAGGTCGTAGTCCTCGTGCACCCCGCGTCCGATCGATCGATCGAGGCGCAAGTGGATGGTGTGCTCGGGCACAGCGGTTTCGCCGGCGGAGTGCTCGGCGTTGGTGAACTCATAACGGGCGCCATAGGCCGAGAGCGCGCCCGAATTGAGCAGCACGGGACATTGACCGTCGATGGTCAACTCGTAGGACGACACGAATCTTGTATCAGCCATGAGGAAGCCCTGGCGCAGCCCGGAATGGATCCGCCCATCGGGAGCACTGATCAGCACGTTGTCGTCGAGATGGATCGTCACCACATCCGGTCCAACA